>JAUVRV010000296.1 GCA_030597435.1 Gemmatimonadales bacterium
CGAAATAGCTCTCGCTCCAAGGCGAGTTGGCCCACACGAGTGCGAACGCGGCGGCCACGACCAGTACAATGCCACCCGCCGCCTCAACGTGCATGAAGCGGTCCAATGATCCACGCACGGAGCGTGCGAGTCGATTGGCCGGGGTCCAGGACTCTGGGGGAGACGTCGGGTGTACCGGTGGTGTGTCGCGCCTATCAGTCATCGCAGCATTCTACAGTCGGGTCGCAATTCTTAGCAAGCCCCTGAGCTGAAGGTCTGTCAAGAACCTGGTCGGCCCACTGCCAAAGGTTCGCCCGGTGAAGCAGCTGATATCCTCACCGGGCTCGTTCGAATGCACGAACTTTTGCCAGCAGCGGCGCACCGCCTAGGGCACGAATTGTCCGTGGAGTGCAACCCTGAATCCACTCAGCCCTATCCTGGTACCCTCTTGCACGACGAAACCTGTTATCCCGTCAGCCTGCAGAGCAAGAGAGAAAGAACGTCCCAGCCACCTACCGAAATCGGCCCCGGCGCGCAACGACCGACCGGCCAGCCGCAGGGGAGCATCGGGGTCATCTAGCGGCGCCAGATGGGAGTTGCGGAACTCAGCGCGCGGTGCCAGAAACCAAACTGTTGCCACCGGTATATCCCAACGTAGACCGGCCGCCCAGAGATTGCCTGGAGGCAGGTAGGCGCTACCTAGTGCGGTGGGCTCGAGATGGGGGTCAGCCCGATATATATCGAAGCCGTAGAAGATTAGCGATGTTGACCCAATCGCTTGATTCAACGACAAGTACCCAGTAAACCGGTTTCCGACTGTATTCACCGCGCTGCCATCGACCTCATCACTGCCTCTTACAGCAACGAGTCCGGCAAACCGGAGATAGGTGCGGCGTGCCAAGGGTCCTTCGAAGCCGGCGCGTATCTTGAGCTGGTTCCCCGGCTTGAGTCGTGCCGTAGTGTCGCTCACCGGTTGGTACGCGAACGAGTTGTCCGCGGTGACACCCAACCCGAGCGCAAACTTCCCGACAGGAAAGGCACCAACTACCCCAAGTGCGGCCTTTCCACCTGTGCCCAATTCGTTCGTGGTCACACCGATGATGTCACTCGTTATGGCGCCAAGGAGGCTCAACTCTCGGGGGTCGACAGTTTCAATTCCCGTCGGAATGACTCCCCCCAAGAGCAGCATGAGCCGGCCGGGTAGCATGTTGATGCTCAACCGCAAGTCGGTGTCGGCTAGTCCCTTCATCTCTTCATCCGGGAGTCCGTCCACGGCTGACTCGACCTTGGTATACACGTAGGCTGTAGATACGGCTAGTGCCCCCCATCGGCTCAAAGGAATGTCGATTCCAATAGGAGCAGTGAACTGACTGAGGCGCCTGAACGAGAGCCCCTCTTCGAAACTGTAGCTCTCTGCGAATACTGCCGCATCCACGTTGTTGATCAGCTTCTGTGCTTCCAGGCCGCCACAGAAGAGCGACAGAGTCAGCAGCGTTAATCCAGCGACCGGGCTCTTCATGGCAGTCTGAACACGATGCGGACGGTTCCAATCGACAGCGGTGGCCTGTGGGATACTGTCTTTGGTGGATCGGATACTGCCGTGTTGGTCGACTTCGTCGTCGTTTGTGTCTGGTCTGTCACACGGGTCAGCTCTCCCCTCGTGCCCGCAACGTCGATCACAGTGGTAGTCAACGCCTGATTGACGGGGTCTATGCCTCCGCCCGCTTCGAATACCGGGATGGGATTCGGCACGCTGGCAACAGCGGTAACCGTGATGTCCGCCGGTGTTGCAACCTCTGCAGCTGGCGCGGCGGCGCTGGCATCATACTGTTGGCGCGCCATGTCGAAGCTCGGGTCGGTACGGACGGCTTCCGCGAAGTGTGCGGCGGCCGCGACGAAGTCACCCCTATCCGCCGCCTCCAATCCACGAGAGTACGCGAGGAACGCGATGAGGCTCTGCGTTCCGTTCTCCAAGATCAAGCGACGTTCGGCCTCGGACAGCGTGTAACCCAACTGCTCGGAGATAGCGATGACGAGGTCCTTCTCCATGCGCATGAGGTCACGCAGTCGGCCGGAAAACGACTCGGGACTGGTCACCTCACCCGATGAGAGGATCACTGTTGCCTCGAGCCGAGTATCTCCTTGCGGGGGAATGGCAGCGAGGCCTTGGACCAATCGACCCGCCTGGAGCAAACGGCTGACCCTGGCTGCAGTTGATGGATCGACACGCTCAGTTTGTGCGAGCTCCAGCTCATCGAGCAATGCAACGAGGCGCACCCTCTCAACCATGCGAAACCGCTGCAGCAAGGCCAGGTCCGAAATCAAGATATGCGCTAAACCACGGGACAGTGGCTGATACATCGAATCGCCCACCACCTCTACCGGGAGGACCCCGACGATGTCGGGATCTCCGCTCACCTGAGCAAGCTGCGATTCGCGCTGGATGGCGGCCCTAGCCTGTTCCGTAGCCTGCGCACGCGCGGCAAACATCTCGCGTGCACGCACCGATGCTGCTCCTCGCTCGTTGCCATGGTCACGCAGGTATGCCTGGTAGGTTCCAACCGCTTGGTCATAGTCGCCACGTTGTTCGAGGCATTGGCCGATGATCAGAGGTGCCAACGCATCTTTCGGTCGCAGGGCGGCTCCGTTTTGTGCCACTACTGTAGCGGTGTCGCACCGTTCCGCAGCGAATAGGGCGGCCGCGTAGCGCAGCAACAGCGTACCGTTGTCGGGATCTTCGCCAAGTTGCTCCTGCAACACAGGAATCTCAGCGGGAGAGACCTCGGATACCCGACCGGTACCACAAGCCAGAATGAGACTGGCAGACACCGCAACCACTGCACGAGGGAATCGATGCGCGGCGGTGCGGGCGTGTACGTCACCCATTTTGCAACTCCGGCATGCTGGGATGTTTGGATTATGTGTTTCTTTATCTACCAATAAACTACAGAACGGGTGAACTTGTGCCTAGAAGCCAGGCCCGTCAAGGGTCCACGAAGGTGCAACTAACGGGCCATTCTGACTGATGCAGGCTCGTCTAAACGGAGAGGGTGTACACCTAGGAACGCGCCTGCAGAATCTCCCGCATGCGGCGCGCCAGCGACTCGATCTCGCGAAGAGAGCCCACAGTCTCCTCGTCCAGCGAATCTGCCTTCATCAGTAGTAACTGAGTCTCAGCGAGCATTGCCGCCAAGGGATTGGAAATGTCGTGACGCAGCTTCCGGAGTTGCTCGTCCTGATCGCTTGTCATTCAACTATCGAGCGATACAAATCGCGGAAGTGGTGGTCACGCAGGTCACGAACAGACTGCCAAAGGTCACTCTCGCTCTCGGCGCAGAAGATCTCGGCGGTGGCAGGTGCCGCATCTGATTCGCCCAATCCGAAGATCAGTTTTGCCCTCCAAGTCCCGTCGGCGGCACGCCGCACCTGGAGCTGGAGTGGCACTTCTTCTCCACCGTATCGCATTGGAGGGAGGTCGTGAACTACGGGTTCCGCCGGATCTGGCGTCCCGTACCGGACTGACTTAGCCGGCATCTATTGCTCCGTTGGTTTGCGCAAATATAAACGCATCCTTGACTTATGCAATAGTGAGTAAGCGCTCGCCTAGGGCTCGAGTATGACGACAGTCAGTCAAATCGTGAGGTGACGGGAGTCACCACGCAAACTGGAAGGGCACCGGCGTGAAGGTAACTACCAAGAGGAGGACTGTCGCCCACCCCAGCAAGTGCCGGCTCCTGGGAAGGGGTCGGTGGGAATCGAGCAGATCGGGATGGCGGATGCGCCCCCCCCCTATCAATAGAACAAACCCGGCCCAGACCCACCACCAGTAGAACCACTGTCCCATTACAAACAGGGTGATCAGGAATATCCCGCCGACAAGCAACTGGCGCTTCTTGAACATTGCGTAGAGCACGTGACCACCGTCCAGCTGCCCCATCGGAAACAGATTGAGCATTGTGACGAGCATTCCAAACCATCCAGCCTGCGCTAGCGGGTGCAGCAGCACCGTTCCCTCGCCCAATATCCACTTGCGGGCACCCCAGGTCAGGAGTGAATCACCGAGCCACATCTTGACGTTCGCGAACTCAACGAGTAGCGGTTGCGCTCCATCCTGCAGGATGATCTCGGATCGCTGCAATCCAAACACCAGTAGTGCCAGTGCAACAAAGAACCCAACCCAGGGCCCGGCCGCGCCAACATCCAACAGCTGCCGGCGGTCAACGACAGGACTTCTGAGTCGGATGAAAGCTCCGAAGGTGCCAACAAAGAAGATCCAGGGTGGTGCTGGTAAGAAATAGGGTGGGGAGGCATCGATCGCGTACCGTCTGGCCACGAAGAAGTGACCCAACTCATGCGCCAAGAGCATGCCCATCAGCCCGATCGCGAACGCCAACCCCGCTCCCGTGTTGACGTGTTCCATCCACGCTCGAAGCGGACCGGCGGCAGCCGGGAAGTTGCTGATCACCGGTATCGGTAGAGACACTGGTGCTCCGTTCAGCAGAGCTCCCGCCATCCATACGGTCCCGAACGAAGCCAGAAAGAGCAGCACGTGGAGCCACCACCGCTCTCTTCGA
>JAUVRV010000086.1 GCA_030597435.1 Gemmatimonadales bacterium
TCTCTATGCGAAGTGGATCCAGAGCTATCGTGATCTGCCGCTCCTGCTCAACCAGTGGGCCGACATTGTCCGGTGGGAGATGAGGACACGGTTGTTCCTGCGCACGACCGAATTCCTCTGGCAGGAGGGACACACCGCGCATGCAACCGATGGGGAAGCAGAAGAGGAAACGCTCCTGATCCTCGAAATCTATCGACGCTTCATGGAGGAGTGGATTGCGATGCCGGTCATCACCGGCTTGAAGACCGAGTCAGAGAAGTTCGCCGGGGCAGTGAGGACGTACGCTTGCGAGGCGCTGATGCAGGACAATCGTGCGCTGCAAGCGGGAACCACGCACAACTTGGGACAGAACTTCGCGAGAGCATTCGACGTCCAGTACCAAACGGCCGAGGGAGGGATGGACTACGTTTGGAGTACTTCATGGGGCGTGTCGACCAGAATGGTCGGAGGGCTGATCATGAGCCACAGCGATGATATTGGCCTGGTGTGTCCGCCCAAATTGGCACCGGTACAGGTGGTAATCGTGCCCATTTGGAAATCGCCCGATCAGAAAGCGATTGTGCTCGAGGTCGGTGCTAGGGTGGCCAAGGAACTGAAAGAAGCAGGCATTCGTGTGGATCTGGATCAGCGGGACGGTTTGAAGCCGGGTGCTAAGTACTACGAGTGGGAAGGGAAGGGAATACCCGTGCGCCTGGAGATTGGGCCACGTGATGTGGAGCAGGAGCAGGTGATGGTCGCCCGGCGAATCGGAGGCAAGTCACCGTGCAAGCTCGCAGCGCTGGTCGAGACTGTGCGCTCGACGCTCGGCGAAATTCAAAGCGACATGTATGATGCAGCTGTCGCCAGACGGGATGCGAACTCGATTAGATCGGTTACCAAAGAACAACTCACGGAACTCATGGCTGGCCCCGGAGGGTTTGCGTACGGCGGCTTCTGCGGCAACGAACGCTGTGAGATCGATATCAAAGACAGCACCAAGGCCACGATCCGGGTGCTACCGGGCCCCGAGTACCGTTCGGACCCGGCACCGACCGCATGCGTCTGGTGTGGCGAAAAGGCCGTAACCGAAGCGGTGTGGGCCAAAGCATACTAGACGTCCCGGCCGATACGCTCGAGCGTATCGCCATGGCGGTCGACACGCCGGTCTACGTGTACGACGCCGAGGCGATACGGTCTAGGTACGATGAACTGACTGTAGCTCTGTCGGGGTTCCCCCACGAGATCCTCTATTCTGTCAAAGCCAACAGCAACCTCTCCATCCTACGGTTGATGCGTGGGCTCGGCGCGGGAGCAGACATCGTTTCCGGCGGTGAACTGGTTCGGGTGCTCCGTGCCGGTTTCGCGCCCGGTAAGGTGGTCTTCAGCGGTGTGGGTAAGACACGCCGCGAGCTGACAGCCGCGGTTGAGAACCACATTGGCCTGGTCAACGTCGAGTCGCACGACGAACTCACGTTGCTGAACGAGGTCGCACAGGAATTGAGAACGGTTGTCAAGTTTGGGTTTCGCGTCAATCCCGATGTCGCAACCAACACCCATCCCTACACGCAAACCGGTGAACGCGGGATGAAGTTCGGAGTTCCGATGGGTGAGGTGTTGAGCCAGGCATTGTGGGCGAGAGACCAGGAGTATCTGTTGCTCCAGAGCGTAGGGATGCATATCGGCTCGCAGATCCTGGATGCCAGCAGGTTCCGGCAGGGTGCTGAAAAGCTGGCTTCTCTGATCGAGCAACTCCGCGACTCGGGTGCCGAAGAACTCCATAGCGCCGATGTGGGTGGTGGCATCGGGATCCAATACACGAGCGAGGAGGGCCTTGATGCGGCTCAGTACGCCAGCGTCATTGAGCCCCTTGCGAGAAGCACGGGATTGAAAATCATGCTGGAGCCCGGCCGTTACCTCGTTGGGAACGCGGGCTACCTGCTCACTCGATGCGTGCACACAAAGCAGTCCGGCGGCCGCAGCTTTGTCGTGGTGGATGCCGGGATGAACGACCTGCTACGCCCGAGTTTGTACGGCGCCGTGCACGACATATGTGTAGTAGCCGGCGGTGAGACTGACGAGTTAAAGTTGAGGTCGGTAGACGTGGTCGGTCCGATCTGTGAGACCGGCGACTTTCTCGGAGTAGACCGGAAACTGCCGGAAGTGAAACGAGGCACGCTGTTGGCTGTCAGGAGTGCAGGAGCATACGGATTCACGATGAGTTCCAACTACAATTCTAGGCCGCGTCCTCCCGAGGTCATGGTCGAGGGAAATCGCTGGGCTATCATTCGTGAACGGGAGACGATTGAGGACTTGATGCGGGGCGAACAGCTCTCACCTGACGTAGCCCTCGATTGGAGAACCGGGAGGGAGAACACGGTAGATGAGTAGTCTCGAGAACGGAATCCTCATTATTGACTATGGCTCCCAGTATACGCAGCTCATTGCCCGGCGGGTCCGTGAGGCCCACGTGTACTGTGAGATCCACACGCCGCCTGACTCGGTGGACGGTATCAAGCAGCACAAGCCCAAAGGAGTGATCCTGTCCGGTGGTCCGAGTTCGGTTTACGAAGATCAAGCCCCCTTGCTGGAAGCCGGCCTGGCAGACTTGGATATGCCGGTGCTGGGTGTGTGCTACGGTATGTACCTGGCGGCTATGGCTGCGGGTGGAACCGTGGAACGTGCGGGTGAACGGGAGTACGGGCGCGCCGATCTGGAGGTGATGCACTCTGAGGGGCTGTTTGCCGGCTTCAAGGTTGGCGAGCGAATTCAAGTGTGGATGAGTCATGGCGACAAGGTGACCTCCGCGCCATCGGGACTCATCGTGACTGGATCCAGCGCCAACAGTCCGATCGCGGCGTTCGCGGACGATAAACGGCAGCTTTACGGATTGCAGTTTCATCCGGAGGTGGCACACACACCTCGCGGTCGAGAGATACTCAACAACTTCCTCTTCGCGATCTGTCGTTGTGAGCCCGACTGGACCGCCGGCCATTTCATCAGCGATCACGTCGAGGAGGTCAAACGTCGCGTTGGGCCCGAGCGTCGCGCCATATGTGGGTTGTCTGGTGGAGTCGATTCGGCGGTGGCTGCGGTGCTGGTGCATCGTGCACTGGGAGATCGACTTACCTGCATCCTGGTCGATCACGGCCTGTTACGCCTCAACGAGCGAGAGCAAGTTGAGCGAGTATTCCGCACGCACCTCGGCATGGACCTCAGGGTGGTAGAAGCTGCGGACCAGTTCCTGTCACGGCTGGAGGGGGTATCTGATCCGGAGGAAAAGAGACGTATCATCGGCCACACGTTCATCGACGTGTTTGAGGAGGCCGCCAAGGGGGTGGCCGGAGACGTGGGCTTCCTGGTACAGGGGACGCTCTATCCGGACGTGATCGAGTCTGTGTCGCCACGGGGCGGTCCCTCTGCGAAGATCAAGACACATCATAATGTCGGCGGATTGCGGCCGGATCTCCCGTTCGAACTGATCGAGCCGCTGAGAGAACTCTTCAAAGACGAAGTCCGTCAGGTCGGCAGAGAACTCGGGTTGCAGGAGGAGATCGTTGGCCGCCACCCGTTCCCGGGTCCCGGATTGGCGATCCGGATATTGGGGCCAGTTGGCAGAGAGAGTCTGGATGTCCTGCGCAGATCGGACGCGATCTTCATCGAGGAGATCCGAGAGGCGGGGCTGTACGACGACATCTGGCAGGCATTTGCGGTGCTGCTGCCGATCCAGTCAGTCGGGGTAATGGGTGACGCCAGAACCTACGAGAACGTTGTCGCCGTCCGGGCGGTTACCAGTCGGGATGGGATGACCGCGGACTGGTACCCGTTCCCGCACGAGGTGTTGGGCAGGATCGCAAACAGAATCATCAACGAAGTGGACGGCGTAAACCGCGTGGTCTACGACATCAGCTCAAAGCCGCCAGCCACGATCGAGTGGGAGTAGCTGTTAGATATCCTTCTCGCCCAGGAGTTCAATGAACGCTTCAGGGGCGGTCAGCGTTTCCAGGCGTTCGGGAACGTCCGGCTCTTTGGCGAATTGGGCTACCTTGCCCAACACGGGCAGATACTGATTCGACACTTCGAGCGGCGGCGCCACGATCAAGAAGAAATTGTAGACCGGCTTGTCATCTATTGCCTTGAAGTCGATCCCGCCGGGCTTTCGCCCGAAAGCCACTCGTAGTCGACTCACCACCAATGAGCGGCAGTGGGGAATCGCTATGCCGCGGCCAATGCCTGTGGAGCCCAGGTTTTCGCGGCGCTTCAGCATCTTGTAGAGCATACCCTCGGACTTCTCGTCCAAGGCCAGCTCAGAGATCAACTCCTTGAGGATCTCGTCCTTGGTGGTACCCTCGAGTTGCAGCTTTATCGCATCAGGAGAAAAGAAATCTCTAAGGTGCATGATATCACTCTGTTAGCGTTTATCTACTGCACAAGTCACTAAGCTAACGGAGCGGCGAGGCGGCTGTCAAACGACTTCTGTTGCTGCCCGGGTTGGCCTCCATTATGATCCCTTGTCATGGGCTTTCCTTATACCACTGACTTTGAGGTCCCGCTTTTTCTGGCCCCCATGGCCGGAATCTCAGAGCCTCCTTTTCGGCTGTTGTGCCGGGGGTTCGGTGCCGACGTCGTGGTGTCCGAGTTCCTGTCGTCGGAGGGCCTCAGGCGTGGCATTAAGAACGTGCACGATGGCGCGTTCTTCACGCCGGAGGAGCGCCCGATCGGGATTCAGCTGTACGGCGCCGATCCAGCCGGGATGCACGAGGCTGCGCAACTCGTCACGGAGCACTATCAGCCCGATTTCATCGATATCAACTTTGGCTGTCCGGTGAAGAAGGTTGTCAGGCGCAATGGAGGATCCGGTTGCCTCAAGGAGCTGACCCTGGTGCAGGAGATTGTCCGGGCTGTTCGCAGTGCCACCCATTTGCCGGTGACCGTCAAGATCCGGAGCGGTTGGGACGATCGAACGCGGGATCCGGTAGAGATCGGGCTTCGCTGTCAGGATGCCGGTGCGTCGGTGCTGACGCTACACCCTCGGACGCGGGCCCAGATGTACAATGGTGCAGCGCGGTGGGCTGAGATTACGGCGGTTGTCGAAGCCCTCGATATCCCGGTCGTTGGAAACGGGGACATCAAGACCTGCGAAGACGCTATTGCGATGCGGCGGCAGACCGGGTGCGCCGGGATCATGATAGCCCGCGGTTCATTCGGGAATCCGTGGATCTTCAGGCAGACAAGAGAATTGCTCGAGGGCCGGACACCGCAGCCCAAGCCGGAGGCCGAGGAACGGTTCCGGGTGGCGTTGAAGCACGCCAAGCTACACCGCGAGATCAAGGGCGATGACCGACGGACGGCCCTCGAGTTCCGCAAGCATCTGGGGTGGTACACGAGGGGACTGCCGGGATCGGCCGCATTGCGCAGCCGCCTCCATGCGATCGAATCGATGTCTGAGGTAAGCCGGGTATTTGGTGAGTACCTTGAACTTCAGGAAGTGACGCTTTGACCGAACGCTGGCTTACTGAACTCCTGGAAGCAGTCGAGAAAGGCGAGGTATCCTCCAGCGCGGCCCTGGAGCAGCTGAGCGGCTTTCCGGTAGAGGACCTGGCCTATGCCCAAGTGGATCACCTGCGGCCGTTGATCCAGGGGTTCCACGAGGTAGTGTTCGGCGAGGGCAAGACCCCTGAGCAGGTGGTGGGGATCTGCCAGTCCCTGGCGAACCAGGACGGGTCCTTTCTAGTCACCAGAGCCGGCTCCGCGATCCAGGATGCGGTCAGAGCCCGTTTTCCAGGTGTGGAGGTCAATCCACTGGCCCGCACGCTGCACCTGGTGCCGGATCAGGTACCTGAGACCACCGGAAAGGGGACAGTCCTGGTGGTGACCGCCGGCACCAGCGACCTACCAGTGGCCGAGGAAGCGGCAGTCGTGTGTCGAGCGCTGCACAACCGGGTCGAGACCCTGTACGATGTGGGTGTGGCCGGGATTCATCGGTTGCTTCGCAAGGCCGAGGTGCTCACCCGGGCCAGCGTTGTGATCGTCGCCGCCGGAATGGACGGAGCACTCGCCAGTGTGACCGGTGGATTGGTTAAGGTTCCGGTGATAGCGGTGCCCACCAGTGTAGGCTACGGCGCGTCGTTCGGTGGGGTGTCAGCTTTGTTGGCGATGCTCAACTCGTGTGCATCGGGGATCGTTGTCGTCAACATCGACAACGGCTTTGGGGCGGCTGCAGCTGCCTCACGCATCAACCATCTGCCGTAATCCCAGGTTCGGTACAGGAATCCAGGTCCAGTGGACTGTTGCTAAATGGAACTGGCGTATAGATTTAGGAGTGAACGGGGGCGACAGGATTCGACGGGTCTAGTGAAGCTTTCGTTGCGTGCCCAGGTCCTCAGTCACCTGGTTAAACAACTGGGAAAAAACACAATTGCCAATACAAACTTGGCTTTGGCTGCGTAAGCTAACGCTTGTGCACCTGCCCACGTGGCAGCCCGCCTGAGGCGGTGCGTGGGTATCGCAAAATCGGGCTGGCGCTCGGTCCCGCTCCTGAACCGAGGGTGAGATCTGAAGGGAGCTTATCCGGTGGTTGGATGGCTGCGTGCCGGCCGCCGGTGATCTCAAAGCGTAGCCTACGCACGTAGAGACGGATTTGGATCGAGGTTCGGACCGGGGTTCAATTCCCCGCGCCTCCACTTATCAAGTGATTGTTATGAGTATTTGACCTCTCAGAGGAAGCACGGAGGGTGCTGGAGGTGTTCGACAACCACACCCTCTCCCTGGGTAAGTTCCTGTAAGATTCTAGTCATGATCAGTTCATTGAGCGTTTTGGTCCTCGGATTGCAGGCGCGTATCTCGCTTGCTCGGGAATCCGCGTGAGGTCAGTGGGCGATCGAGAGGGATTGCGTTTCGGATAACGGCTCCGTAGCCAGGCCGCGTGGCACTGAAGGACTCGAAACCGGGGCACGAGAAAGCATACTGGAGGTAGCGATGAAGACCGTTGTGATCGTCGGAGCCGGTTGGATGACCAACCCGATGGTGGACTACTTCATGGAGAAGTGCGGCTACAAGGTAATCGTAGCCAATCGGACGCTCTCCAAGGCCGAAAACATCATCGCCGGGCGGTCACAGGGCAAGGCTGTGCGATGGTCGACGGACGACCCCGAGGCTCTCGATCAGGTCATTGGCGAATCGGACCTCGCGGTCAGCATGGTGCCGAAGCCTGTCCACATTCACGTCGCGCGAGCGTGTTTGCGTCACGGCAAGCACATGGTGACCACAGCTTATGAGATTCCTGAATTGGTCGCCCTGGATCAGGAGGCCAAGGACAGAGGGATTCTGATTCTCAACGAGCTGGGCGAAGTGCCGGGAATGGATCACATGGGCACCCAGATACTACTGGACGTGGTCCGGCAAGAGGGCGGACGCGTGATCAGTCTCGACTCCTACGGTAGCGGTCTGCCCTCATTCGAGTTCAATCGAAACCCGATGGGGTACAAGTTCTCGTGGGATCCTCGGACCGTGTTCGTAGCCGCCCAAACGGCTGCCGCGTATCTGAAGAACGGCAAGAAGATCGAGGTGCCTGGGGACAAGCTGTTCGAGCACTTCTGGCTGGTTGACATTGAAGGGCTGGGTACGTTCGAGTCATATCCCAACAAGGACGTGGAGAAGTACGTTAAGCCGTTCGGTCTGGATGAGAATGTGTCCTTCTACCGAGGGTTGCTCCGGTTCTCCGGATACTGCAACAACATGCGATGCATGCTGGCGCTGGGCCTCTTGAAGTCCGACCGGGAGGAACGCTTCGAGGGCAGGACTTACCGGCAATTCATGGTGACCCTGGCCGGTGGAGCGTCGGGTGACGATGTCGAGGATGCGGTGGCGCGGTATCTACATGTCGATCGCAACGCCGACATCATCCACCGGCTGAAGTGGCTCGGCCTGTTCGACGATCGAGCGATCGCGATCGAAAAGGGGACAAACCTCGACGTGCTCCTGGAGCGCATGTTGTCCAGGATGTCATATGAGCCTCACGAAAGGGATATGATCCTGCTCCATGTCGACATCCTCGCCGAGTATCCGGATGGCAGTCTGAAGCGGGAGTTGGCCACCATGCGTGTGGAAGGGATCCCTGGTGGCGAGAGCGCCATGTCTCGGGCAGTATCTCTCCCCGCGGCGGTGGCGGCCAAGCTTGTCTTGGAGGGGAAAATCCAGGCGACCGGGGTCAAGATGCCTCCGACCCTGCCCGAGTTGGCCAAACCGGTCATGGACGAGATGGCCGCCGGGTTCGGGTTCGAGTTCGAACGCCGTACGAGGGAAGCGTAGCCGGGATGTGCCAATCCCAGTAACCGCTCCCAGCGCCGCCATGAAGAACGGGGCCTGCAACAGCCAGCGGGCCCCGTTTGTTATCAAGATGTGCCGATGTGGAAAACCACCTCCAGTTGAAGATCAACATCGTACTTCCATCATCATGATGTCTTTAACATCTTAATAACAATGAGCTTATGATGTTATATATAAAGTAGCACTTGATGTGCTCTTATTGTGTGGATAGTAGGAAATGTTAGCTGTAGTTATCCACTTGAGTGTGGACAGTTGATTGAGGCGTGCGCTGCTGCCAGACGCGCTATCGGGACCCGGAACGGGGAGCATGAGACGTAGTCCAAGCCTGCGTTGTGGAAAAACTCAATGGAATCGGCATCGCCCCCATGCTCCCCGCAGA
>JAUVRV010000141.1 GCA_030597435.1 Gemmatimonadales bacterium
ATGGGTCAGTAACTGGTTGGACACTATTGTGATGCGTCGTTCGGCAGCCCAGCGAGATACGGCGTCCCCGTCGGGAACGACCAGCATGATCGGGAACTTGCGCTTGTCACCGACCATTACGGCGTTGAGAATGAACTTGTTGGTCTTGACTCTGTCCTCGATCGGTTGGGGCGCGATGTTCTTGCCGCCAGCCGTCACTATTATGTCCTTCTTGCGGTCCGTGAGCTTGATGAACTTTTTGGAATCAAACTCTCCGATGTCTCCGGTGTGGAACCATCCGTCAGCGTCGATCGCTTCGCTAGTTGCTTCCGGTTTGTTGTAGTACCCCAGCATGACGTGTGGGCCACGTGTGAGCAGTTCCCCGTCCTGAGCAAAGCGGACTTCGACCCCGGGTACTGCGGGTCCGACTGTACCGATCCCGGGAGTATCCAGCGGATTCACCGCGATGAGTGGTGATGTCTCCGTCAGTCCGTAACCTTCCAGAATGGGGATTCCGGCGGCGTAGAAGAACCGCGCGATCTCCGGTGACAAGGGCGCTCCACCAGATACGAAGAAGCGGATCCGTCCACCGGTACGTGCCTGCAGCTTTGAGAAGACCAACTTGTCAGCGACTGCCTTCTTCAGACGCAGGCTCACAGGAATGGACTTGCCGGCGAGCTTGAGATCGGCCCAGCCCTCCGCAGTACGACGGGCCCAGAAGAAGATACGCCGTTTGAGTGCGCTCCCAGCCATGGCGTTCTCCAAGACGCGGGCATAAATCTTCTCGAACAACCTGGGCACGGATATGACTATCGAAGGGTGGATCTCTCCCATGTTGACCGGTACCTGTTCGATGCTCTCGGCGTAATTGATTGTCGTACCGCCATGGAGCATGATGTAGTGACCGGCCATTCGCTCGAAGATGTGTGACAGCGGCAGCAGTGAAAGGCAACTGTCGTCCGGTCCGATCCGTATCACCTGCAAGCCCGCAAGCACGTTCGATGTGATGTTGTTGTGCGTCAGCATCACCCCTTTGGGATCACCGGTAGTGCCAGATGTATATATCAGTGTGGCGAGCGAGTCTTTTCCTATAGCGCAGGCCTTATCCCTGTAATCGGGGTAGTCCGATTCTGCGGCTGCGCCCATTCGGATCAGATCCTGCAGGCCGAGGACGTCGGGTACCTCGAGGTCCTGCTCAAAGGAGATGATATGCTTCAGCGCCGGCAGTTCATCCTTGTACTCCAGCACTTTTCCCAGTTGATCCCTGTCTTGCACGAAGACGGTGCTCGCTCCCGAATCCCTCAGGATGTACGCAACCTGGTTTGCGGGTAGCGTGGGATAGACTGGGACGTCGGCGCAGCACGCCGTTAGGCAGGCGTAGTCGGCGATGGCCCATTCAGGGCAGTTCTCAGAAATAATGGCGATCTTGTCGCCTGGCTTGAGGCCCAACTCCATCAAACCCAAGGCTGTGTGCTGTACTCGGCGAGCCAGTTCATGGTGTGTAATGTCGTGCCACAAATCACCCTTCTTGTACCGCAGGGCAGCTTGCTTCGAGCTGAAGCGGTCAACAGCGTTGAAGAAGAGTTGTGTGAGCGTTTCTGGCGTGTTCACTGTGCACCTCCATCACTCTTGAGGGCCGTCACCGCCGAATAGCACGGTGAATCGCACGGGTGATCCGGCGACTGTGTCGCCGGCCACCGTGATCGCAATTGCGTCGACAACAGCGCTGTCAGGCAGCGAGGAGCCGGCAATCCGCTTAACGACCGCCGATGCCTGTCCACCAGTGCCCGAAATCGCTACCACGTGATGCGGTTCCTCCCCGACCTGGCCACTAGCTTCAGTGGTCAGATGAAACCCTGCCGCGTCGGCTGAACCTGGCAGGGGGTCGACAAGGTAAAAGTGCACCGGCTTCTCGCCGAGTGCCACTGCGGCACCGAGCGAATCGATCTGGAGCACAGCAACCGACATCGATGGCGAAACCGAGTCTCCGGCTGCCAGTGTGAGTTGCTGACTTCCGGCGGGTGCCACCGAGTCGGCCGCTGGCGTCACGGTCACTTCGATTAGAGCTCGAGTTGTCAGATCTTCCAGTCGGGGCTGAACGGTACCGCTGCCAGGGGCATATCCGGTAACAAGGCCTGACAGAGTATCGAGGGTGAAGCCCAGTTGACCGGTGTCAGGGCCCACCACTACCCATATTATCTTGGCCTCCGGTACGGTATCGCCGCCGAAGGTGAGTGCTTTGGCGACCAGGGTGAGGGTGTCACCGACTTCCAGGGATCTTGCGGGGAGTCCCTCGATAACCAGTGCGATAGCCTTATCAGAATCGCCTGTGATCGGATTGCAGGCAGCCAAGAGGGCGGCCAACGCTACTACTGGTCTCAGTTTTCCTCCTCGG
This sequence comes from Gemmatimonadales bacterium, assembly GCA_030597435.1. Taxonomy (GTDB): domain Bacteria; phylum Gemmatimonadota; class Gemmatimonadetes; order Gemmatimonadales; family GWC2-71-9. Next base: position 2,375 of record JAUVRV010000141.1, read on the forward strand.
CACCTAGTTCGGCGAGCGCCTTTCTGGCGTGCTCTATCCACTTTTGTGCGTCCGGACCCCGCGGTGGGCGAGCCATGAATGTCTGCAGGTGCTTGACTGCGTATTCGTTGTCGCCGCGGTTGAGTAGCAGAAAGGCAAGGCCATAGTGAGCACCAGCGAGCGTATCGTCTATCTCGAGGGCACGACGATAGTACCGAATGGCCTCATCGTGACGCTGGGTCTTAGTGTAGGCAATGGCCATGTTCTGGAGAACGCGGGGATCGGCCGGATGATCCCGCAGTGCCAGCCGATAGGAAGTGAGTGCCGCGTCGTAGTCCCCCTGGCGCTCTAGAGCCAAGGCCTCATTGAGGTAATCGAGACGCTGTGGCTGCAACCCGGCGCCACGTCGGCGTTTGAAGAGGTGTTTCCAGAAAGACATTGGCAGCCCCAAGATATTCAACGCGTAGGGGTGTGGCAACGAGAGGAGAGCAGAAGTGGCAGGAGGGGCAGAGGGGGCAGGGGATCCGCTACGATAAGGACCTTCTGCTCCTTCCGGCCTAGCTGCCTCTTCTGTCCTCCTCCCCCTGTCCTAGCCCCTGCCAGTCAAGTACGTTCTCTCTGTGTCCCAGATGCCAGCCAACCCACCCCGCAAGGACGTCCTCGAGATCGATTGGATGCTGTTCGGCGAGTTATGCCGGGCATTGGCGTTGCGAGTTTGCGGCGACTACGATCCCGAACTCGTTCTCGGTATCGCCAAGGCCGGTGTCATCCCCGGTGTTGTAGTTGCCTCCATACTCCAACGCGATTTCGCCTCGATGAGTGTGACGCGGCTCGGTTCAGCAGTTCGGCCCACCCTGGTGACGGAGCCGCCGCCGAGCGTGACGGGTCGCCGTGTGCTCCTGGTAGACGAAACGTGTGACTCGGGTGACACCCTGAAACTGGCTCTGTCGGCTGTGAAGAAACTTAGCCCTGCAGAGGTACGGACGGCGGTATCGGTGAGAACGGGACCGTACGAACCGGATTACTGCTCTATGGCCACGGAGGCATTCATCATCCTCCCTTGGGATAGGGAGGTGATCCTGGACGGGGAGCTGGTGCTGCGGCCTGACTACGCCGAGGATCTAGGGGACGTTGCTGCCGGTCACCCCGATAGCACGGATTCGTAATCGTTGCCGGCTGCCAGGGCCTCGTACACCGAGTCCATCGTTTCCGGTGCTCCCACCAGAAACCGGCAGTGAGGTTGTTGCAGAGTACGGCACTCGACTTCCATTACGGCGACTGGAGTACCCGACAGGCGGCCCATGAAATCGGCGAAGAGTCCTGATGCGATGTGACAACTTGGGCTAGTGGCCTCACTGCTTGGATCTGCTTCCGCCCAGTCGGTGGAAGTGATGGCGATCGCGTTTTCTCCACACTTCTCGACCGTGAGTCTACCCCACCCCAATTCCTCGAAGAATGCGGAGAGAACCTCTCCCAACATGCTGGAATCGAGTTCTGCCGGGTCGTCTACGGACGTGTACTCCGGGAGCCAGGCCAGAAAACGCTGATAAACCTGCTCGCCGGCCGCGAATCCTGCCTCTTGCAGGCACACGGCCGCACGATCCCCAAGATCGCGCGAGAGGGCCCGACGCAGCGCATGAAGGGCTCCGCTGCCCAAGGCGACGATTTCGTGATTAGTTGTCGGCGTAGTCATCTGATTGGTGCCGCTTTCAATTCGGGGGCAACATAGATCGAAATCTCCATATTGCGCAAGCCTTAGAGGCCTTTGGCTTCCTCTTGAACGACCGTCATGGCGACGTCGACGAGTCGGTCGAGCTCTTCTCCGGAGGTCCTCGATAACACACCCTCACCCCAAGCACCTTCGCGATTCACGTACGCCTCCAGCAGGCGCCGGAGGAAGCCTACGAGCGCGATTCGCTCGAAATCGGTCCGCCGGGTTCGAGCTGACGCTTCCGATTGGCGCTTCACGAGCTGCTCGTATCGGTAGGCGTTGCGCAGGGTCTTAGCGGCGAGTCCGGCGACGATCTGGGTGAAATGGACGTCGGCATCCGAGAAGGCCGGACCATCCCTGAAGGTTCGCAGGAAAATCGCGCCGATCGAGGACCCACGCCACATTATGGGTACCACGGTAATCGTCTGGACCTTGCGGCTCCGTAACACCCCTTTGATGTGCTTCAGGTTCGGATCACTGGTAGCGTCAGGGATGTACACGGTTTCTCCCGACTCGAGCGCTCGCTTGAGTTCGGGGTACCGGTCGAGGTCGACCAGATAATTCCTGATGGAAGGGTCCTCGTAGGAGGCCACCAGGCGTGCCTTTGTGGTTCCGTACTGGATCAGGAAGATGGAACAGCGATCCAGGCCGAAGGTCTCTCCCAGCTTGCGCGTGATCACCTGGAGAATGTCCACAAAATGGAGGGTGCCGGATATGTCCTGTAGAATATCGACCACGGCGAGCAACAGCTTTCGCTCATGCTCTAGTTCCTGGACTCTGGTTTGGAGCTGGTTGGGCTCTGCGGTGGATTCTCTGGTCTCGGGATCGGTCATGGTCGTCTCGGGTACCTAGGGGTACCGATAAAGGATGCTGTAGTTTGATGACCTCGACGGACGTACGTCAAGACGCTAGAATCACAATAACATGTAGAGGGAGATCACATTTCGTGCGTGTACTGATCGTTCTGACTCTGTTAGCGGCACCTCTCACAGCTCAAGCGCCCGGTCCGCCACCCGAGGCGGTGGCAGAACTTCCCGGGGCAGGTCGGCCGGTCGCGATCGAGGCGCACCAGGCTCGCAGAAACGCTTTGCTGGATCGGATCGGGATTGGGGTGGTCGTCGTGCGCGCCGCATCGCAAAGCGATCTGGAGCGTCTGGTCGTACAAGACAACGATTTCCGCCAGGACGACTACTTCTTCTACTTGACCGGGGTAGAGACCCCAGACGCCTGGCTGCTGTTGTCCGTTACGGACGACGGGGCCCGCGACGTAGTGCTCTACCTGCCCAAACGCAACCCAAGCCGAGAACAGTGGACCGGCAGGAAGTTGGGTTCGGGGGATGATGCGGTCCGGTTGACAGGTATCGATGCTGTGCGCGAACTCGAGCTGGACGATCTCGGTCGGGACATTGACATCGCTGTTTCTCGGACTTCAGGGCCGCTGTACATGACAGATCCAGCCCGGGAGATTGGTGCCGGGTCGTGGCAGGGCCGCTTGAAGAACGTGGTCCCGATCTTGGACCGCATGAGGCTGGTAAAGGACTCGGTGGAACTCGCCGTCTTGCGTCGAGCCATCTACATAACCACCGAGGCGCACAAAGCTGCAATGAGGACGGCCCACCCCGGCATGTACGAATACCAGCTCGAGGCCACAATCGAGTACACGTTTCGCAACATGGGCGCGGACAGGGTCGGGTTCCCTTCGATTGTCGGCAGCGGGCCAAATAGCACGGTGCTTCACTACGACGTCAATCGAAGGCAGATGGAAGACGGTGACCTGGTCCTCATGGACATCGGGGCGGAGTATGGGCAGTACACCGCTGACGTTACACGGACGATCCCGGTGGGAGGGCAGTTCACCGCACGGCAGCGTGAGATCTACAACCTGGTCCTCAACACCCAGCGGGCCGCCCTGGAGTCGATCAGACCAGGAGTCACGGTGCGCGAACTGGATCAGGTGGCCCGCAGCTATCTAGCCAGGAACAGCGGCAATATCTGTGGTACGCAGAGTTGTGAGAGGTACTTCATACATGGGTTGAGTCACTGGTTGGGCATGCGAGTGCACGACGTTGGTGACTACTCGCTGCCCCTGGAGCCCGGAATGGTGCTGACCATCGAACCCGGGCTTTATATTCCGAGCGAAGACCTCGGGATCCGTATTGAAGACGATGTGCGCGTGACGGAAGCTGGCTATGAGATTCTGTCGATTGGAGCACCGAAAACCATAGAGGAAATCGAGAGCCTGATGCAGTCAAGCAGCCGGCCGAAGACCGGCGGGAGTGGACCATGAAGCGCCGCGACGAAGAAATGGAACTCGTCGACGAAGATCTGAAAGATGAGGATCTGGACGATGAGGAGTTGGACGACGAGGACTTGGAAGAGTACGACCTAGACCACAGCATGGCAGGCTTGCGAGGCTTTGCCATTGGGCTGGTGGTTGGGGGCCTGGTCGGTGCTGGAGTTGCTCTCTTGATGGCGCCGGAGCGGGGTGAGGTCGTGCGCCGACGCATTACCAAGGGGATCCGTGACATCCACGAGGATGCTCGCGATCAGCTAGAGGACTGGAGTGGGGAGGCAAGACGTGAGGTCGGCATACAACGCCGGAGAATGAAGCGCAGGCTACGTCGGGTGCGCCGGTAGTCGGTAAGATCTAGGTCTTTTCCCTTATCTCATCGAGCCAACGCGCGGCGGTTTCCTTGTGGATGGGATCCATCACGTCTAACACTGGCAACACGCTGATCTGCTCCAGCTGCTCGCGAGCTGCGGCGTACTCCTCGAGATCGATGTACAGCTCAGCCAGTTCGAGACGATGGAAGATGAAGTCGGGCC
>JAUVRV010000408.1 GCA_030597435.1 Gemmatimonadales bacterium
ATTTCGCTGTGGGCTCCAACCACGCGATGGCGTTATCCGACAGGTTCCAGGGGACCCTGTACAGCTTTCGATGATCAAGAATGCTACTCAATGAGATGGCCCCAATTGCAAAGGTGAAAGAGAGATACGTAGCCAAGTTATATACATTCGCTTGAAACGACGGTCAAGTGACGGTTAGGAAACCAACGAGAAATCCCTGAAGTAAACTGTGAGTGTACCGAAGATCACCGAAGATTGTTGGTGATTACCGACTCACCACTGGTCGATCGCCAGAATGGAATCCATCAGCACTCTGCACCCGCTCGCAACATCCTTGGGGTCGGTGTACTCCTTGGGAGAGTGGCTGATGCCATCCACTGAAGGCACGAAGATCATCCCGGTGGGGCAGATCTGAGTCAGCTTCTGAGCATCATGGCCGGCCCCGGACGGCATCGCTCTCGTCGCAAGACCCAAACGCGCTGCTGCCTCAGAAATCACCCCGCGAACGTTCGGATCCGTGAGCGAGCCCTCCACCGATTGTCGCAATTCGGTCGTGAAGGTCGTCCCGTGTCGCCGGGAGATCTCCTCGAGTTCCGAGTGGATCCGCTCCCAAATCGGCGCGAGCTTGTCGGTGTCTAGGTCCCTCAACTCGACCGTCAGCGTCACCTCACCCGGAATCACATTGGGAACACCCGGGCTGATGTTGAAGGCACCCACCGTTCCGACCTGATCCCCCGGGGTCTCCTTCACTATGCGATCCACGGCAAGTACCAGCTCAGCGGCACTGAGTAACGCGTTGCTGCGACGGTTCATCGGCGTCGTCCCGGCGTGATTGGGAATGCCCGACAGCGTCACGTCGTAATGGCTGATACCGACGAAACCCTCGACCACCCCAACGTCGATGCCTTCGGTATGTAGCACACTGCCCTGCTCCACGTGCAACTCGAGATAGGCGGTAATACTGTCCTTCTCTGCCGCCACCTCGTTGATCCGTGTCGTTTCGCCTCCGACCCGACTGATCTGCTCGGCGAGCCTGATCCCGTCGGGGCCCGTTTGATCCAAGTCTGCTGCTGAGATCTCCCCTACATAACCTCTGCTACCAGTCAAACCGTTTTCCTCGTCGCGCCAGACAACCACCTCGAGAGGATGACGGCTGCGGTACCCACCTTCGGTCAGGGTCTGGGCCACTTCGAGTGCGGCCAGCACTCCCAACACACCATCGTAGGCACCTCCGTTGGGGACCGTATCGATATGGGATCCAAACAAGATTGTACCGGTATCGGCCAGGGACCCTTCGCGGCGTCCGAATATGTTTCCCACCGGATCGACCCTCACGTTCAAGCCACCGTGACCCATGAGACTCATCACATAGCGCCGAGCCTCGACGTCTTCTTCACTGAAGGCTATGCGATTGACGCCGCCCTCCGGGGTCGCCCCGTACTCGGCGAGTTCTTTTATGCGTCTGACCAGGCGGTCGGCGTTGATTATCAGGTCGTTGGAAGCCATGCGTATGGTCGCTGAAAGTGATCAGATTTGTAAGATAACCTTCCTCTGAACGCGAGACGAACTGACCGACTAGGGAAAGCGAATCTGCCGTTACCAACGCCAGTTCCATGACGGCCACACCTACCGATTCCTCGTGTCGGTGCGTAGCATTGTGCATGCCTAAACCCGCCGATCTGAGGCGCGTGGCCAAGTACATCGCGTTTGTCTATTTCACAGCGATGGCGATTGCACTCACGTTTCCCGGAATCACACCGTTCAACACGATCAGACCTTTCGTACTTGGCGTTCCGTTCGTATTCACTTGGTACGTGATCTGGATACTCGGTGCTCTCCTCGTGTTGACCCTCCTCCACAGGGCCTATAGCAAGTGAGTGACTGGCGCATAGTTGTCGCTGTGGTAGTGGCATACCTGTTGGTCATCTTGACCGTGGGGTTGCGCGCCGGATCCAAGTCCAGCGACACGGTGGCCGGCTACGTTGCCGGTGACCGCGGGTTCGGGACAACAGTGATGTACTTCATGACCGGCGCCACAATGTTCTCGGCCTTTGCCTTCCTCGGTGGTCCCGGGTGGACCTTCAGCAGGGGAGCCGCCGCCTTCTACATACTCGCCTACGGAGTGCTTGGTGTCGCTCCGTTCTTCGCGCTCGGGCCGTGGGCCGCGCGGCTCGGCCGCAAGCGCGGCTACGTGACGCAGGCCTCGATGCTCGCCCACCGTTTTCAGAGCCGGTGGGTGGCAGTCGTAGCCGGTGTTATCAGCGTGATCGCGATTGCGCCCTACGTTGCCCTCCAAATGCGTGGCGCGGGTATCGTGTTCGAACAGGTAACGGACGGACACGTGCCGCTTGCTGCCGGCGCGGCGATAGCCTATGGGGTCGTGCTGCTCTACGTGTGGCACAGTGGCGTGATGGGAGTCGGCTGGACCAACGTGCTGCAGGGTGTGTTCATGATCGTCATCGCGTGGACGCTCGGTCTCTACATCCCGTACAAGCTCTACGGCGGCATAGGCCCCATGTTCGAACAGCTGGAGGCGCTGAGACCGGAGATGCTGACGGTGCCGGGCCTCGATGCCGCGGGCAATCGCTGGACGCCAGCTGCCTACACGTCCGCGATACTGGTTTCCGCCATCGGCGTTTGGATGTGGCCGCACCTGTTCATGAAGGCCTTTGCCGCAAAGGACGATGCCACCCTGCGTCGCACCGTTCTGTTGTTCCCAACCTTCCAGCTCTTTCTATTTCCGCTATTCTTGGTCGGCTTTGCCGGAATCATGTATGCATCCGCTCCGGACAGCGCTGACGCGATCATGCCCCATATCGTGCTCACCTCCGGCCTACCAGCAGTCGTGATCGGGCTCTTCTGCGCCGGAGCGCTGGCAGCCTCGATGTCGACCGGAGATGCGCTCGTCCACGGTGCCGCATCCATTGCCGTCGAAGACGTGTATTCAGGCGTTCGCAAGAACACGATGAGTCAGCATGACAAGCGGACCCTCATACGCTGG
>JAUVRV010000149.1 GCA_030597435.1 Gemmatimonadales bacterium
ATGAAGGTCGGCACGTCGCGTTGCCGGATTTCTACCACCACGAGTACGAGTGGGCCCTCGGACCGTACGCCGAACTCATCTCACGGGATGACCGCCGACCGGATCTAACACCCTACGAGGCCGGTCGTCCGGCGCCGCGACGCAAGCTTCTAGCGGTGCACAACTAGGCTACACCCCTCAGAAGGCGGGGGATCCGACGGGCTGGGCCCAAGACCGCTCTCCTTGAGCATCAGCACGTCACGTGGAATATCCCGATACTCTTCTTCGGCGCGTCGTTCCACACGGCAATCGCCCCCGGAGTTGAGAGGGTACTGTCAACTTGAGTGAAATCTCGTGCTGAAAGTGCGATCCATGAAACCGGAAGCCCTTGATTTTCGGGCAGTTTCGAACTGCGCTCGGTGCTCTGGGTACATGCAATCAGCGCCAAGTTGACAGCATCGTGTTCTGAGCTGTCGTTCGCCAACACCTTGTCGGGTACTGCAAAGCTAGGTCCTACACAGCCCTACGAGGTCTTGTCGGGGAGCGCCACTTCGTCGGTTCCGTATTGACTGCCGTCAGCCGCGGGGCCCGACCGCTTTCTCGTTGGGCCAGTCTGGCCTCCTGGTGCTCCGCAACTTGGTACATGAAGGTACGAATCACGGCTTCACGGTTGGGCTGAACGGTACCGTCGTACACGGAATCCACGTAGGGAATCTGCAGCTGTTCCAGAATCGGCCTCAGGATCGCCGAGGACATCGTACTAGGCATGCAGCCAAACGGGAACACGTTCACGATGCCATCGAAACCCGCGAGCCCACATTCCAGGGCACCACCAATGCTCAGCGGTGCCTCCGTGCCCAGTCGGAAGGAAAAGATCCGGTCGTCATTGAGTTGCCTTTCAACGCGGCCCATCCGGTGATCCTCCTGGATCGAGAGGTGCCTCGTAACCCTCCTGTAGACCTGATCCAGCCGGAGGTACTGGTATGCCAGTTCGGTCCGGTGGTGGAGCCATATCCTGAGCTGCCGGTACAAAGAGCCGAAATCCCGGCGCCCGAGAGCGTACGCAGCATTCCGGCCCGCCTTCTGCGCCAAGCGATAAGGAACGTAGTTGAGCCACTCAGCCAGGGATGCGTTCACGACCTCGGCGCCATGACTCTCAAGGAGCCTTATCAGATTCTGGTTTGACGCCGTGTGACTTCGGAGATAGATCTCACCGACAATGCCGATCAGCGGCTTTGGAGAAACGGAAGGATCAACAATGTCTACGGCTTGTCTGGCGATCTGCTCTAGCGTATTCAGGATTCGGGGAAATCCCTTGTGCCAGCCATGTGCCTCGATGACACTCGACATTGTGGTCAGAGCGTGCTCGTAGTGTGCATCGGCCTGGCCCTGCCCCCTTCCGTACGGTCGTGTGCGCCACAACATTCGATCCAGGACGTCACCGATAGCGATTGCTACGAAGGCCGTTCTCCGAAGTCGGGAATGCAGCCTCCGGTGCAACGCGCCGCCGATGGAGTAGGAATCCGCCGAAGTAACCGATGCAATGCCCACCCTGCTACAGGTGTCCAGCGAATCGAGGACGATCCGATGCAGTCTGGTATACATGCCGAAGCGACACGGACCCTCAGCCTCGGCCATGCAGTAGAGGTAGTTCTCCGCCCTGAATGAATCGCCGAGCCGCTCCTTCTCGCTCTCGAGGCGATGAATCACGTCTCCCAGGGTCACCTGACAGGGGAAGCACTCTTTGCCCGACGTGAACCGCTTGCCAAGGTGGAGACCCTCGTAGGTACCCATGAGTTGCGCGTCGACTCCGAAGCCTCTCAGAGTGGCGACGAGTAGGCGGCTGCCGGACCGACTCATTTCAGGTACGAGCACGGTCTTGCTGGCCAGACTGAATTTGCCAACCTCGTTGCTCACCGAGTCAAACCCAGCCATGGTCCTGTTCATACTGCACATGCTTCCGTCTGCCGTTCGTCAATCGGAGTCAAGTTGTGCTCGTTGTGGATCACGCTTCTGAACGCCTCGAGTCGGGTGAGCATCCCAGCCACTGCGCTGTGCTCGTCCAACTCGAGGATCAGGTACGGCTTTGGCTTCATCACATGGCGGTAGAAGTGCTCCAGGAATGAGTCCACGCCGCAGCTGAAGTTCGTGATGTGTATGCCGTATGCGTTTGAGCACTGTTTCACCATCTTGGCAGTCCGGAGGATCTGCGCTCCCAGACCCCAGTACATGTTGGGGAAGTCGCTCAGGTCGACGTTGCCAGTATCGAGCAGATCGTGTGGCAGGGCCTTGATTCCCAGCTTTGCCAGATTCTGCCCGAGATGGAGGTTCAAGCGCTCATCGTGCAGGTTGTAGGGCCGGCCACTCACTGCGACCCAGAGGTCGCCAGGCTGCAGCGACTGCTTGAAGCTCCGTCCCAACTCGAGCAGGTCGAGTTCGAATGTGTGCTGCGCATCTAGGGCACCGCGGAAAGCGCGATCCACTTGCCGTCGGCTCAGCCCAAGTGGCCGTTTGAGACTGCGGTGGAGATCCACGACTATTCGATCCACGGGATCGTTCAAGCAGACGGTTGGTGAAAGCAGCGACTCTTCACAGATATTGAGGGCAGCAGTCACCATGTATTGACTGCCCTGAACCAGAGGGCAGTAGAAGCCGGTCTCCTCTGGACGGGGCGTGGGAACGTTGATGATCGTCGGAAGGAAAACGTAGCGGACAAGGCCGATCAACGACTTCACGTGGCCATGAAAAACCTTGATGGGATAGCAGGTCTCGGAAGTCATCGACTCGATCCCCACCATCGCGGTTTGCTGGGTCGTCTTGGGTGTGAGAACGACCGGGAAGCCCAAGTTGGTCCAGAAATGAGTCCAGAGGACGCCGAATTGCAGGGAGTGCAGGGCCTGGGGAATGCCAATGGTGGGACGGCCCTTGATGCCTTCCTGCTCTGGCGTGTCCACCCCGTGGTGAGATCGCAGTCCCGCCGGATCCAGAATCCTCCCCTTCAGGTGTCTTGCGTACAGCTGTTCGCGCTTCTTGAACCAATTGACTTCTCGCTCCTGCTGAATGTGTCTCCTCTCGTAGCGGCCGCAGTCACCTCCCCACACACTCTTGCGCCCGCCAAAGTCGTAGATCTTCAACTTGCATTCGTTGTGGCAGCTCCTGTCAGCTCGGCACGTCTTCTCCTTCACGGCGATGGTGGCACCGATGAGAGAGTGGAAATCTGCGGCTCTGGATTCCGGTGTCTCGCGGTTCAGGTGTTTCTCCATCACACTCAAAGCTGCACCGTGCGCACCGAAGACCTCGCGGTGCGGAGGCACGAGGACCGGCCGTTGGAGGACGTTCTCGAAAGCGGCGACGACAGCTTTGTTCAGGGAGGGACCACCTAGGAACATGATCGGTTCACGCACGGGCCGGTTCTGGACGACGCGGTTCAGGTAGTTGTGGACCACCGCGTAGCAGAGACCGGCGATGAGATCTTCGAGACGGGCACCTCGTTGTGCATAGGAGATCAGGTCGGATTCCATGAATACCGTGCAACGTTCGGCCAGGCTGATGGGATTCTCGGACGAAAGTGCGATCTCCTCGAACTGCCTGACGATGTTGACATTCAGTTTGTTGGCCAGTTCGTGGAGAAAGCTGCCCGTTCCTGCAGCGCAGACCTTGTTCATATCGAAGTCCAGCGGACTGCCGTTCTCGATCTGGATGTACTTCGAATCCTGGCCGCCGATCTCGAACACCGTGGCGACGCTTGGCTCCCAGTGCACGGCAGCCCTCGCATGCGCAGTTATCTCATCGATGATGAGGTCGGCGTCGAGGAAGTCGCCTACGACGTACCGCCCCGACCCAGTGGTGGCGGTACCTAGAAGCTCAAGGGTGTTGCCGAAACGGTCCTGAATGCCGGCGAGCAGGCTCTGAGTCACTACGATGGGTCTACCTTGCGTCTGCACGTACTGCTTGTGAACGATGTTCTTATTGACGTCCATGAGCACGGTCTTGGTTGTCGTGGATCCGACATCGACCCCCAGATAAGCTCGCAGCATGAAATCAGGCTGCTCTCGCTCCGCAACGACAGCGTCGTTGCTGACGGCAGTCGTGTGAAGGCGAAGAGCCGGAGCGCGGGGGAATCCTCCGTGCTCCTGCCGCACCACCGCCTCCAAGCTGGCAAGCTCTAGTGGACGCTGCTCCGTATGGGCGGCGGCGACAAATGCTGCGCCCAGCGCGCCGACTGATGCGTGGTGGGGTGGCACACGCAACCGAGCGTAGTTGCGGCGAAACGCCTCCACCTGGAGTTCGTTGCTGGCGACGCCTCCGATGAAGACCACAGGATCCTCCACTGCGCGGTTGGCGACGAGCGTGCTGATGAAGTTGGCAGCGTTGCCTCGGTGCAGACCTGCAATGATGTTCGCGAGTGGCTCACCCTTGTTTTGCAGATGGATCATGTCCGACTTGGTGAAGACAGTGCAGCGGCAGGCAACGGGGGCTGCAGCCGCACTTTTCTTTCCCAGTGCGATGAAGTCGGCAAGGATCTCGGAGACATGTTCCTGTGTGAACGAGACATGGTCGCGATAGAGAGACGATGCGAGCCTCTCCGCTTGCTGATCGATGAAGGAACCTGTGCCTGACGCACAAGGCCCGTTCATGGCAAAGGAGATCAGGTGCCACCGCCCGTCCTCGCGAGACAGTTGGTACAATGCAGTATTTTGGCCACCCATGCTGATGATGGTCTTGGCATCAGGCGTCAGGTGCATGACTCCGAGCAGCTCTGTGATTGAGCTGTACTCGTAGAGAGCGGCAACCCGCTCGGCTATGATCTTCCCATGGTTACCGGTGAACGCAACTCTCTCTATCCGCTCGCCGCCTAGGCGCTGATAGACGGCTTTCAGAACCTGGAGTGTGTGATGTCCCGTTTTCTGGGAATGGCGCTCGTAGGGGTGCTCATAGACGAGTTCGCTCTGCTCGTCCACGGCCACACAGTTGATACTCACCGAGCCTACATCGATCCCCACTACATACATGTCATCTCGGCTTGCCGGTACACTCAACAGAGTTCCGCAAAATACGTGGACCAAAAAGGGCAGGTGCCAATGGGAAAAGCTACCTCCGGTCCTTGCCGTGGCAAGCTGATCTCAGAGACCGGTCACTTCGCCAGCAGGTCGAGCTTGACGGGCTTGCATGCGGCTGTGCCGGACGATATCAGTATATGTCGAGTGCAAACAGCCCTCGTTTTCCAGTTCCGTGGGAGAACTTGACCATGCACTTCAAACTCACCTCCTCCGCTTTCTCCGATGGACAGGAGATTCCTCCGGAGTACACCTGCGACGGTAATGACATCTCGCCACCCTTCGCTTTGGAAGGATCTCCACCGGGCACCAAGAGCTTAGTTCTCATCGTGGACGATCCTGACGCGCCGGACCCGAAGGCCCCGAAAATGACCTGGGTACATTGGGTGCTCTACAACTTGCCTCCATCGTGCACCCATCTAGATCCAGGGGTGTCAGGGAGCGGGCTGCCGCCGGGAACGAAAGAGGGTCAGAACGACTGGAAGCGCTCGGGTTACGGTGGGCCGTGTCCGCCCATCGGTCGTCATCGCTACTTCCACAAGCTGTACGCGCTCGACGTAGAGCTTCCCGATCTGGGTGCGGCGCCGAAGTCCGTGGTGGAGAAAGCTATGGCCGGTCACATACTCGCGGAGTCACAGCTCGTCGGGACGTACCAACGAAGCCGTTGATGGGTACTGTCAACTTAAGCTGATTCTTGCCCGCTTGGACGTCTCGCCCTGACAGCAAACGCCCGAATGCCGGGGGTTTACCTCGCAGACGCGTCCGTGGCTCCACAAACTGCGGGTTGTGGCCACAATTGTGGCTCGGGGCAGTCGACAGTGGCACAGTGCTTACCGATCTCTTATCGTGCTGCGGATCAGCACTCTGCATCCGGGCAGGTCGCTCTATGATTGATCGCCAATGCACACCAGACAAGGTAGCTCAGCCTCACGGTGGCGCACTACACTCTGGTGGAGTCCCAGGCAACCGTGGAGGCGGTCGACCCCGGTCGATCACGCGGCAGTTATCGTCCGATACGCCGGGAGACATGTTGGTGAGGCTGGTTAGCTTGTTCTACGATGACTGCTGCTGCCCGCATTGTGGCACCGCCGTCCGCAGCCGAAAGCGCCTCACCATCTCCGAAAAGTGCCGTATCGTTGAGGTCCTCATCAAGCTAGCCGGGTCCGAGGACGATGGCGAGATTGGATCAGACCCTGTGGAAGTGTACGTGCTTGCCCATCCAGGTCATGCGACCGGGCACACCACGCTGGTGAGATACGGGGAGGATTGACCCCCCTTCCCCACCCAAGGAATAGAGTCCCACGCTTCGGGGTCCCAAGTAAGGGGCCCCGGCGCGGTATTTTTTGTCCAAAACCACCGGGATGAACGACCGGCCTTTCCCCACGTCTTGCGGGCTGGCAAGATTCGCCTGTTTGGCTTACCACCCATAGGCAATCCGTGCATAACATAGCGTGACTGACGATGAAGCGGCTGACTCCACTTCTCCATACTGGTCGTCCTCACGAATAGTCCCGCTCAGACCGCTACAGAGACCGCTACAGTCTGCGTCATCGGGACGGTGGGATTTGGAACGGATGCCACGAGCCGCAGGCGAGTGGCGACGACAAGATTCCAGCGGACCGATACAAAACGAGCGGGCAACGCCCGCTCCGTTTTGAATCGGGACGGTGGGATTTGAACCCACGACCCCCTGAACCCCATTC
>JAUVRV010000316.1 GCA_030597435.1 Gemmatimonadales bacterium
ATTGGCTTCGCCCTATTTGCTGTCAGTGCTCTATGGCCTAGCCGAGATTCTGGCTCGGATAAGTTGATCGCCGTTACCGGCCTCGAAGTCGAATGGCTGCGGCGTAACTGGGAAGCCCGCTGGCAACGGCCGCCCACCGAGACCGAGCTGCGCGGTCTGGTAGACGGATTTGTACGGCAGGAAGTGCTGTACCGCGAGGCAATCGCCATGGGACTGGACCGGGACGATCAGGTCGTGCGCAACCGTATGGTGCAGAAGCTGGAGCTGCTCACCGACGACCTGGCCGCTCAAGCTCAGCCAGCCGAGGTCGAGCTGCAGACCTATATGCAGGAGAACATGGACCGGTACCTGATCCCCGAACGGCGCTCATTCACTCATGTGTACTTCAACGTCGATCGCCGCGGTCAAGGAGTAGTCGAGGCCGCCGAGGACATGTTGCGGCAACTGCGTGCCAATCCTTCAGCGGCACGTCGTGCGGCGGAGCTGGGCGATCGCTTCATGCTGGCGCACGACTACGCCATGCAGTCGCCCTCCGAGGTAGCACGCGCGTTTGGTCAGCGGTTCGCCGATTCGCTGTTCGCGGTCCCACCCGGCGAGTGGCAAGGACCAGTCCCGTCAGGTTATGGGTGGCACCTTGTACTCGTAACTGACGTGACAGAGTCGCAAGTACCCGAACTGGCTCAGGTGCGCAATGCGGTGCTGCGCGATTACCTGACTTGGATCAGGGAACAGGCCAGCGATGCCCTTTATAACGGCCTGCTGCAAAACTACGAGGTGGAGATCGACGAAGCGGCCATTAGCGCTCAATCGATGGGTGGTAACCAGGTGAGTGGCGGCCGATGAACGTCAAGCGCGCATTACTTGGCGTGGCATTGGCCGGCGTGTTGTCCGCCGTGCCCGCCGGCGCCGACGACGTGCGACCGGTGCAAATCCAGATTCGCGAGCGTGAGCCCGGCTCCTTCCTGGTGCAATGGCGCGTACCGACGGTGATTCCCGTACGCGCCATGCCCTCACCCGTGTTGCCCGACCACTGTGAACCCGAGGGCGAACGGGTGGTGATCGAGCAATCGGGGAGCTGGATCAACCGGCAGACATACCGCTGCTCCGAGGGCATCGCTGGATACGAGGTGGGGATCCGCTTCCCGGTACCCAACCCTTCGATAACGACGGTGTTTCGGGTCGAGCTGCTGTCGGGCGAACGGTTCGCTCACGCGTTGGATCCGATGGAAGACTCCTGGCTCGTACCGGCGGCGAATGTCGATGCGTTCACGGCATGGATACACGGCGCGCGCACGGCCGTGCTGACAGGGGCGCGACACGTCTTCAATCACTGGGTGCACGTTGCCTTCTTGGTCGCGCTCATCCTTCTAGGTGGGGCGCTCGGCTCGATTCGACTGGTGACCGCCTTTGGGGCGGGGCAACTCGTTGCGGTACTGCTCACTGCAATGGTCGGCAGGTCGTTCGAGCCGGTTGTCGCCGAGGTTTGTGTCGCTATGGCGGTCGTGTTCCTGGCGCGAGAGGCGCTACACCCGCAAGTCGACCGCAAGCGAGTCGATGGGCTCGCAGCCGCCGCAGGGTTGTTTCATGGATTGGCGTTGGGAAGCTTGCTGCCGGCTATGTCGGATTCGGGTTTGTCTGCCGCCTCGCATCTGCTGGTGCTCGTCCTCGGCATGGATGCCGCCCTGCTGGTTCTCGCTATGCTCGCAGCGGTTCTGGGCCGACTGATTGCACAACGCTGGCATTCGCGATGGCTGCAACCTGCTGCCACATACGTCGTTGGCGCGACCGCTGTGGCTGCAACACTCACCCTGCTGTCAACCCGGGGTGGCACCGTCCAGGATGACGTGGCTGCTAGCCAGCAGCTACCCGCCTCCTTGGCCAGGTCCGCGTCAACTGGCGGCGCCCGTTCGCGTCGCCTCGCACCGCGGATAGTCGATGCTCCGATCCAGAGCTTCCTTGCGATAGAGCCCTTTGAGATCAGGCACGAGATACAGTTTCAGTTGAAAGACGTACTCGGGGAGGTCGATCTCAATCTGCGGCATGGTGGCTTCGCAGAGATTGAGCAACAGGCTGAAGTGTTGAGCAGACTCAGTGATTTTGCTGAAACACATGTTCTCGTCGAGATCGATGGTGCGCCGGCAGCCGGCTTCATCGACCGCGCCAGCTTCATGACCGTCGACCTGCAAGGCGTGCTGCCACGACAGGATGCAGTTAGAGAAACAGTAGACGAAGCGCTTGTCGGTGTAACGGTAATCTATCTGACACCTGGTGTACCGGAAGAAGTCACGCTGAATTGGAATGCAGCCTTTGACCTCGCGCCGACCATTCCCGCAACAGTGATCGACCCTGAATCGTCCCGGCCATTGATGTTGACCGCAGAACAACCGACGCTGCGTTGGGAAAACGAACTACTGGACAATCCGATCCCCACGGTAGCCAAGGTTGTAGTCGAGCCGGCCAAGTTGCCGGTGCCGTTGGTTTCGTTGCCGTTCCTGGTGGTTGCGGTCATGCTCGGCGTATCCGCCTGGCGCGGGCGACACAAGACCGTTTCCTTTGCTGCCGTGCGGGTGGCACTCGGCCTTGCGCTGGTGGTCGGTCCGCTCGCCGAGGTGGCGATTGCGTTACCTGTGTCGGTGGGCGGTGTGAGTTCGGAGAGCAAGGCACGACGGATTCTGGCCAGCGTGTTGCCCAACGTGTATCGGGCACTGGAGTTTCGCTCCGAGGAGGCGGCGTACGACCGGCTTGCCGTGGCCGTGACCGGAGCGACACTCACAGAGGTTTATCTCGAGCATCGCCGGTCGCTCGTGATGGAAGAACGCGGTGGGGCGCGAGCAAGGGTCGACGCAGTAGAGGTACCCGACGTACGTGACGTGGAACCGCGGAGCGACGGCGGCTTCGATGCAGTTGCATCATGGATGGTGGGCGGCAACGTGACGCACTTCGGACACCGCCACTTCAGGCAGAACCGCTACGATGCGCAGGTATCGGTCGTGCCGGTTGACGGGATCTGGAAGATTCGGACGATCGAGGTGTTGGGCGAGGAGCGGGTGAGGTAACTGCGAATGTTGAATGTTGAATGATGAATGGTATGGGGTGCGGGGTGCGGGGTGCGGGATCGTGCAACGTGCATCGTTCAACGTGCAGCGTAGCGGCCGGGATACCGGGATACCGGGATACCGGGACAGAATGTTGAATGATGAATGTCGAATGTCGAAGTGAATCGAATACTCAGATGACAGCAAGAATGAATAACAGGCCGATGAAACCATTGAGAAAGGAGCAGTTGACATGAGGATCGTAAACGCAGGTGTGGTCACCGCGTTCATTGTGTTGAGTTGGACCGGGGCCGCAGTAGCACAGGATCCGGTGGGGCTGCCGCCACCGCCGCCGACAGTTGAAGACGCGTTCAAGGCACAGAAGCACTACTCGCCCTACGCGGGACGGAATTTCCCCACTCAGGTTTTCTGGGGTGACACGCATCTACACACGGGGATGTCGATGGACGCTGGCGCGTTCGGAGCGCGACTCACACCCGACGATGCCTATCGCTTCGCAATCGGTGAGGAACTCACGTCGTCCACCGGACTACAGGTGAAGTTATCGCGGCCACTGGACTTTCTCGTGGTCGCCGACCACTCGGACAACATGGGGTTCTTTCCACGGCTCTACGCCGGAGACCCCGGCATGCTCGCGGATCCAACCGGAAAACGCTGGTATGCCATGATCCAAGAGGGTGGTCAGACGGCGGTACAGGTGGCTGTCGAGGTCATCGTTGCGTTCTCGCAGAACACATTCCCCCCGGCACTCGCCTCGCTACCCGGTGACCCGGCTTACCGTGCCGCGTGGGAGGAAGCCATCGAAGCCGCCGAGAAGTACAACGACCCCGGTGAGTTCACGGCCTTCATCGGCTACGAGTGGACGTCGAATACCGGAGGCAACAACCTGCATCGCGTGGTGATCTACCGCGACGATGGCGATAGAGCCAGCATCATGGAGCCCTATACCACACTGGCGCCGCTGGGTAGCGACAACCCGCGTGACCTGTGGAATTGGCTGCAAGCGTACGAAGACAGGACGGGCGGTCAGATCCTCGCGATTGCCCACAACGGCAACCTGAGCAACGGCATCATGTTCCCGATCCTCGACTCGTTCACCGGTCGGTCACTCGACCGCGCCTATGCCGAGACGCGTGCAAAGTGGGAGCCGCTCTACGAGGCTACCCAGATCAAGGGTGACGGCGAGGCTCATCCCTATCTTTCGCCGAACGACGAGTTCGCCGACTATGGGACCTGGGACCAGGGCAACCTC
>JAUVRV010000302.1 GCA_030597435.1 Gemmatimonadales bacterium
AGAAGCTACTGCGAACCGATCCATCGGGGAATCCGTATCTGACGGATGTGTAGCCGCCCGGTTGCCGCCTGCTTCAGCGCGCGGCAACCCTCTTGATCGCAGTCGCGATCTCCTGACTCAGTCCACCCAACAGGCGACTCTGCGCGGCAACTGAACCCCCGGCGGTTTCTGACTCCGCCGGCTCGCTCTGGTCGAACTGGCCACCGTCTATGCGGTCACCGCTTGCCCCATCCTTGATCACCCACATGCAGCGGAGTTGAGCGGCGCCGGACGGGTCCCGCTCGAACCGTTCGACCTCGATTTCCACGGTGAAATCCAATTGAATCGTGCTGAACCATGGGTGGCTCGCAATGTCCACTACGCCAAGGAGACCGGACAGATTCTCCCCCAGCACCCGTGTGAAACTGGACTCCAGAGGCTGAGCCCAACGATCGTATTCCGCATATGTGACCTGATTAGGGCCTACTCTCGTGACCATCTGAGGGCGTCGGAGATACTCGGGTATCCGTATCGGCCCCAAGCCCAGCGCGACATCCAGTTCGGTGGCACTGGCCGAGGCTTGATTCTCCATCATGGGATTGAGCACGAAGAACTGTGACGGATCTGCCTTGGGCGCTAGCGAGCAACCGGTTATTGTGGCCAGAACGAATAGCGTCGTTGCTACGAGAGGGGATGTAAGCTTCATTATCGGTTTTCCTTGCGTTCCTCTTTGCCCCGCAAAATCGAACTCGGGTCTCGCTGGAGGTATTCCGCTAGCTCACGCATGGCCCTGCCGGCCGCTGCCAGCTCGATCAGGGCCTGTTCCAATCGCGTTGGAATGGGCGATCCCGGCTCCAGCACTGTTCTCAGAGCGGACAGGGTCTCTTGTGCTGCTTGCAGTGTGGCGCGCGCTTCCTTCGCCTGATTGCCCACATTGGCTCTCAAGTCCGCCAGTGCCGCGTCCATGTTCTCTGCCAGATGGCCGAAATCCTCCAACGTCTCCTCGATCGCTGCTATTGCCCCGGGAAGAGCGCCCCTTGCCTCGCGCATGTCTTGGGAACCGACCAAACGATCGAGCGAGACAAACGCAGCAGTCACCGCCGTGAGCAAGGTATCGAAGTCCAGTCGCGCTATCTTGGAGAGTATCTCCCCTGCCTCGAGTTCTATCTCACCCAGACCCCCTCCTGATAGCACCGGAATCTCCGGATAGGGAATTGTGGGGTCGTTCACCATATCCGCCGGTGTGTCGGGGAACAGATCCAACTCGACGTACTTCCGCCCGGTTACGAAACTCTCGACCGTGAGTTTT
This sequence comes from Gemmatimonadales bacterium, assembly GCA_030597435.1. Classification (GTDB taxonomy): domain Bacteria; phylum Gemmatimonadota; class Gemmatimonadetes; order Gemmatimonadales; family GWC2-71-9. The sequence goes on from JAUVRV010000302.1 coordinate 1,289, forward strand.
GCCCGCATGCCGTTTTCCAGCCAGCCCGCGTACGTCTGGGGATCCGAGAGATCGACTTGCGCTCCCCGCCGGATGAGCTTTCTCTGGTCGAGTTCTATGATTACCGGCATTCTGAATTCATCTCCCTGCAAATCAGGATCTCCGAGACTGAGGCGAACTGTCTTCACGGCCCCGACCTCGACCCCTTTGAACTTCACCGGCGCGCCTGCGTTTAGCCCCCCCACAGACCCTCTGAAGAACACGATGAACTCATGGGTATCCTTGAAAAGACGCCCTGAGCCGAACAGCACCACCGCAGTCGACGCCAGCATTATCGCCGCAACTACGAAGACACCCACCAGTCTCGGGCTCGCTTTTCTAGCCATTCTCACTCCCCATCACCTGATGCTCACCTCTATGAAGGAAACTGCGCACCTTCGGGTTATCTGAGTGATCCCTTAGTTCCGTAGGAGGCCCTTGGGCAATCATGGTTCTACTCTCCGCGTCGAGGAAGACGCTGTTATTGCCAATGGCGAAGATACTCGCCAACTCATGTGTCACGACTACTACCGTCGTCCCCAGACTGTCACGCAGTTCCAAGATCAGGTCGTCCAGCAGGCGTGAGCTGATGGGATCGAGCCCAGCCGAGGGTTCATCGATGAACAGCATCTTGGGATCCAACGACATTGCGCGCGCCAATCCAGCCCGTTTCTGCATTCCGCCGCTGATCTCGGACGGGTAGAAATCCTCGAATCCCTTGAGACCTACGAGGGCCAACTTCAGTGACGCCACGTCGCGGATTTCGTCGGGCCCGAGGTCGGTGAACTCACCGAGCACCAAGCCAACGTTCTCGGCCAGTGTCATGGAACTCCACAGCGCACCGCTCTGATACAGCACTCCTACGCCGCGGAGCATCCGCTCGCGGCGCTCCGGCTCCGCCCGCGTGAAGCTTTCGTCACCATAAAGGATCTCACCTTCAACGGGATCGTTGAGTCCGATCAAATGACGCATCAGCGTGCTCTTGCCACACCCACTGCCACCCATTACCACGAAGATGTCGCCCCGGTTGATCTGGAAACTCAGGTTGCGCTGCAGCACGAAATCGCCGTATGCCATCGTGAGATTGCGCACGGTGACTTCGGGAACGCTCGCCGGATTCTGGCTCATGGCTGCCGCACCCTAGAAACCCAGAATGTAGAAGACCACCGAGAACAGCCCGCAGGCTGCAATGATAGCCACGATGCCGGTGACCACTGCCGAGGTGGCAGCATCGCCAACCGAAGATGCGCTCCTCCCGGACTGCATGCCGCGCATGCAACCTGAAACCGCCACCAGTGCGCCATAGACTGAGCCCTTGAAAACACCCCCTGCCAGCGCACCAAAACTCAGGGCATTGACCGTCTGCTGATAATAGGTGAGTGGTGACAGGTCCAACATCGTCAGTCCCACGACAGCACCGCCGAGGATACCCACGAAGTCGGCATAGACTGTAAGCAGCGGCATCATCAATACCAGCGCGATGACACGCGGAAGCACGAGAAACTCCATCGGTGACACACCGGACGTGGCCAGCGCATCTATCTCCTGTGTCACTTTCATGCTACCGAGCTGAGCCGCGTACGCCGCGCCCGTCCGCCCCGCCATGATGATGCCCGTCATGAGGGCCCCCATGTCCCGGACCATGGCGATCCCGACTAGATCGGCCACGTAAATCGTGGCACCGAACGCCTGCAGTTGGATTGCCCCCACAAAGGCGAGGATGAGCCCCATCAGGAAGCTCACGATGGCGACGATTGCCAGAGCTTCGAGCCCGGCTTGCTGTACGAGCAACAGAAGGTCGGACTTGCGATACCGCGCCTTGCCCGCAAGGAACTTCCCGAAGACCAGCGTCACGGCCCCCATGAAGGCGAGCATTTCGGAGACGGAGTCGTAGGCCGATAGATAGATCGATCCCACGCGGTTGAGAAAGGGTACCTCCATTTCCGAAGTGCGCGCGTCGGTCTTCTCGGGCACCGCCTCGGCGAGGGCCAACAACCGTCTGACACCTTCCGGCAGCCCGGAGCGGTCGACATTCAGTCGGCGCCGAGTGCAGGATTCAAACACCATGGCAACCGCAGTCAACAGACCGCTATCCCATTCGGTCAACTCGGAGGTATCGAACGCAACCGTGCCTAAGGGCGGCAGTGTGTCGAGTTCTCGCTCTAACCCCGCGAGACTGGGACGACTACCCCTGAGCTGCCATGACCCTGCCAACCTGATGACAAGCGCGCCGTCTTGACGGTGCTCGATCGCTGCCGTTCCGATGCTTTCGACTGCTGTCATGGGGCGGAATTATAACGACCTGGGTGGCCGATGCGAAGGAAGGAAGGTATCCCTTTTCCCTGCGGTACTTACGCGGCTTGGTCGGCTTGCACGCAGACCAGGACTGACGAGACCGTTCCGTTCTCGCCCGCGTACACACTCACCTCTTGGAGATTGGCCAGGTTGCTCCAACTCATCACGTGACGTGCATTGACGTAGGTGGGCTTGGCCTGCGGTAGCCCGAGCTTGGAGAGGATTAGTTTGCTGAATGGCAGGTTGCGCGTGTTGTACAACTTGATCCACGAGGCTTTGCCATCAACAAAGACGATCTCAATGGCACCGCGGTGGTAGACGTTCCTTACGTTGGCGCTCAGCTGTGCACCGTTAGTGCGCTCCGGCGGCCCCAGGATTCGCGCGACTTCCTCGGGCGATCGGCGCGCAATCGAGGGCACGTTGAGCACAAGACTGGGCAACGTGGCACAATGCTTCATACTCTCACCATCGTCTTCATTGGGTTCGCTAGCCGAACCCGGAATACCAATCTCGCGCGTTGGTTCAGACGATACAGTGATCGTTGTCACTAGACGTATAAGTAGTTGTGTACAAATGTCTTACAGGCTCAACTCCGGCCCAAGAAAACGGCCCAGACAGGTGTCCGAGCCGTCATAACTGCGTCATTTCCCGCTATCGTCAGGGTTCAGAAACTGCGTCGGCCGCCCGCCTCCCAACACTGCCACACGCGATCATTGACCATCCGCTGAACACAATCTTGATCCCCACCAGGATTCCGACCGCCCATGCTCCTGATAGCGGCCATTGGCGCCATATGAGTATGCCAAGCACTATCGAAAAGACACCCGCGAATAGCGTCGATCCCCACCCCCGCTCCGGCTTTATGTCCCATGCCTGAACGACCTGGAAGATCC
>JAUVRV010000107.1 GCA_030597435.1 Gemmatimonadales bacterium
AATCACGGTGCGTGTGCAGTGTGCGCCGTTGACTCGTCTCGAGATCGAATAGCAGCAGGTGCTGACGCCAACGCGAATTGACAAACGCAATGGTCCCGTTGCGTGCTACACTCGGTGCTTCGTCCGGTCCAGCGCCGGTAGTGAGCCGCACCGGGTCTCCTCCCTCAACCGGCATGAGCCACAGATTGATAGTGCCGGCCCGGCTCGACGAATAGACGATGCCTCTGCCATCTGGTGTGAAAACGGGATCGTGCGCGACTACACCGGGCGGGTCATGTGACAGCCGCCGAGGCGGGTCTCCTGCCAATGAGATCAGCCAAATCTCTCCTGCATTGCCCCCAACGCTGCGAGAAACTGCCAGGGAAGTACCGTCAGGCGACCAGGCCGGGCTGTACAGAACCAGATATGGAGACTGGTCTTCAAAAACGACAGAGCGGTCTTCACCGTCGGGTGAAACAACTACCAATGAGCTGAGCTGGCCGGGGAGAGTTTCAATGTACGCCAATCGCGTCCCGTCGTAGGACCACGCCGGCATCCGTGCGTTAGACGCCACGGGCGTTGCGTCTCCACCGAGTGCGGGAACCACCCAGATGGTCTGGTCACTGCCGGTCGAGTCACGGCGGGTAAAAGCAATCCGCTCCCCGTCGGGCGAGAACGCCGGCGTCGCTTCCAGTGCATTGTCGTCTGTTACTTGTACCGGCTGACCGCCCTGCACCATGCGGACGAACAAGTCGACACTGGTTCCATCTCCGGCGGCATATGCAATCATCTTGCCGTCCGGCGATAGCGCGGGGTCAAACGCCAATTCTTGTGATGACAGCAATAGAGACAGGCGCCCCATGTCGCCGGTTAACGCTAGGTCTGCTCTTGTGCGCAGCAGAAACCAGGTCGTAGCCGCTGCAAGTAGGGCTACTACAGCGACGGTCGCGATGATCCGACGCCAGAGCGCCTTGCCCAGCTTCACCTTGGGGATGGCGATCGCCCGCGATTGCCGCAGTGCGCTTGCGAATCCGCCGGCCGTCGAGAACCGATCACCAGGTACCTTGTTGAGCGCCCTTGCCACAGCGTTTGCCACGTGTGGGGGTACGGTGTCGCGTGCGGTTCTCACATCCGGCGCCTTGTCGGTAAGGACTCTCGCGATCACAGCCTGCACATTGGTACCGATGTGGGGCGGCTCGCCAGCCAGCATCTCGTACAGTACGCATCCAAGGGAGTAGACATCACTTCTGGCATCTACCTGGCGATCACCGGTCGCCTGTTCGGGACTCATGTACTCCGGTGTACCGAGCGACAACCCCGTACCGGTCAATCGTTCTCCACCGGCCGCCTCGATTGCCAGTGCAATGCCAAAGTCTGCCACAACCGCTTCGTCGCCCTGCAACAGGATGTTGGCCGGCTTGACATCACGGTGGATGATGCCGTGCTCGTGAGCATAGTCGAGCGCCGCAGCTACTTGACGTACGACTCTGAGTGATTCTTCGATTGAGAGCTGTTTCTCGCGACGCAGTTTGTCTGCTAGTGTTTCACCCTCGACATAGGGCATGACATAGAAGAGGAATCCACCGGCTCGGCCGGAGTCGTGCAGGCTCAGGATTCGGGGGTGGCTCAGCTTGGCGACGATGCGGATCTCACGGAAGAACCGGTCGCCGCCGAGGAGTGCGGCCAGCTCCGGGTGGAAGACCTTGATGGCGACATCGCGGTCGTGCTTCAGGTCATGAGCGAGGTAGACCGTGGCCATGCCACCACGACCGAGCTCGCGCTCGATAGTATAGCGGTCGGCAAGGGCAGTGTGCAGGCGCTCGAGCACGTCATTCATGGTGCGTGATCCTCGAAGCAATTCTCTAACCTACGGTTTAGTGCTTGCAGAAGCCAGCTACCGCAGCTGCCGGTACACGAACGCCCCCCCTTCCCCCGCTTCCCCTCCTTCCCCTCCTAATCTCTTTTGTGCCCCTCCTAATCTCTTTCGTCCTCCCGTGTTATTGTAAGTGCAGGAAACTGACACAACCCATATGACGATGCCCTCAAGAGGAAGCCGCCATGAACCGCCGCGCCATCCGTTCGCTGACCGCAACCGTGTTCCTGCTAGCCCTCGCCCCGACCTCAGGCGCAGCCCAGGAGCGGCCGACACTCACCCCCGATGACTACGGCCAATGGGAGTCACTCACTTTCGGAGGTACGGCGTTGTCGCCCGACGGGCGGTGGCTGGCATACGGCATTCGTCGTGTGAACGAGGAAACCGAAATTCGTATCAGGTCGCTGCGCCGCGACACCACGATGGTAGCCGCTTGGGGCTCGAGCCCGACCTTCTCGGCCGGTAGCCGCTGGCTAGCGTGGACCGTGGGGATTTCGCCCGACGAGAGAGAAAAACTCGAAGAGCAGAAGAAGCCCGTGCGACTCGGTGTAGGGCTCCGCGATCTGGAAGATGGAACCGAGCGAGAATTCGAGACGACGTCCGGCTTCGGATTCGACGCAACCGGTGAATTCCTGGTGCTGCACGGTTACGCACCCAAAGAACCGAAGGGCAAGGGCGGTGATCTGCGCGTTCTGAATCTGGCAGCTGGCAGCGAAATCACGTTCGGGAACGTGTCTGCGTATGCGTGGAGTGATATGGGATCGTTGCTCGCACTTACCCTTGCCACGGGATCCGACGTGGGCAACGGAGTCCAAGTGTACGACGCAGTATCGGGCCGACTGCGGAGTCTCGACGCGTCGTCCTCGGCGTATACGCAACTGGCATGGCGTGAAGACGGCTTCGACCTGGCAGTTCTCCGATCGGCGGAAGCCGCAAGCGAGGAGGGAACAGAATACCAGCTGCTGGCTTGGCGCGGACTCGACGGTGCCGCAGAACGGCTCGAGCTGGATCCTGCGGAGGTCGGCATAGCCGACACGCTGGAGGTAGTTGAGCATCGGCGACCAGCGTGGTCCGACGACGGGCGCCTGTCGTTCGGACTGCGTCCCAAGGAATCGGACGATGAGGCCGAGGCGGATTCCACAGAGTCCGCCGATTCATCTGCCACGACAAAGCAGAAGGAAGAAGATGTAGAGCTACCCGGAGTACAGATCTGGCACAGCACGGACGTGCGCACGATACCGATGCAAATGGCCTCCGCCTCGCGTGACGGCCGGCGCACGCTACTTGCGGTTTGGGATCCGGATCGGAATCGCGTAGTCCAGGTCGGGTCCGGTCTCATGGAGCAGGCACAGTTGCTAGAGGGTTGGCGCTATGGAGCAGAGATAGTGTCGGAGCCCTACCCGTGGGGCGCAATGTTCGGTCGACCGTATCGCGATTATTGGGTAGTCGACCTCGAGAATGGAGAGCGCACCAAAGTACTCGAGCGCGTGCGATATACGTGGGCCAGTGGAGGTGGTGACTATGTCATGTGGTTCGACGGTCAGGATTACTGGACCCACGATCTGCGGACTGGAAACCGTGCCAACATCACCGAGTCGTTGCCAACCGCGTTTGCGGACACGGCCACCGACACACCCACCGACTTGATGCCGCCACACAGGCACGGCGGATGGCTCGACGGTGACGCCGGCGTCTTCCTCTACGACGAGTTCGACGTGTGGCGTGTCGCCCCGGACGGCTCGGGTGGCGAGCGGGTGGCGAGCGGTGCCGAAGAGCAGGTCATCCACCGCATCGTACGCTTGGACTCCGAGTCTCCGACCATCGATCCCGACGAGCCGATTTACCTGTCACTCAGGGGCGAGTGGAGTGAGAAGCGAGGCTATGCGCGATTTCAGTTGGGCCGCGAGCCGGAGCGACTCATCTTCCTCGACAAGTACGTGAGGCAACTGGAGAAGGCAGACAGTGCCGACGTCTACGTGTTCCGGTCGGAGGCGCTCGATGACCCACCCGATCTGTTCGTTGCGGGTCCGCGACTCGATTCACCACGCCAGGTCAGCAACCTCAATCCGTTCCAGGAGGACTTCGCCTGGGGCCACGCGGAGTTGATCGAGTGGGTCAGCGAGACGGGCCGCCGGCTCCAGGGATCCTTGGTGTATCCGGCCAACCACGATCCCAGTCGGCGGTACCCGATGATCGTGTACACGTACGAGATACTCTCGCCGGGAATCCATACGTATGAGGTTCCGAGCGAGCGAGACTACTACAACTTCACCGCATGGACTCAAAACGGTTACTTCGTTCTGCTACCGGACATCGTATACCGCTGGCGGGATCCGGGTGTGAGCGCAATCGAGTCGGTGCGTCCCGCTGTCGCGAAGACTGTCGAGCTGGGGCTGGTCGATGGCGATCGCGTTGGGCTGATCGGCCATTCGTGGGGCGGCTATCAGGCGGCGTACATGCCCACGCGTACCGATATTTTCGCCGCGTCCGTCGCGGGCGCCCCCTTGACCGATTTCGTGAGCTTCATGGGTCAGTTCCATTGGAACCCGGGCATGCCGGAGACAGCGCACTGGGAGACCGGCCAGGGCCGCATGGAGGTACCGTACTGGGAGGACCCGGAAGCACACCACCGGAACTCACCGATCCACAAGGTCCAGGACATGGAGACGCCGCTCCTGATGGCGTTCGGCGACGACGACGGTGTGGTGGACTGGGATCAGGGCACCGAGTTCTATAACTTTGCGCGCAGGGCGGGCAAGCATATGGTGTTGCTCGTTTACGAGGGCGAGGACCACGGTTTCCGTCAGAAACCAAACCAGATCGACTACCACCGGCGGATCTTGGAATGGTTCGGGCACTACCTGAAAGGCGAGCCCGCCCCCAAGTGGATCACCGAGGGCGTACCGTATGACCAGCACGAGGACGAGCGCCGTCGCGTGGCGAAGGCTGGGGGCGGGATTGATCCCTAGGGCATGACCTCAACCTCGATGTAGAACAAGTCGGTGGCGGGTTGCCAGTCTGCCAGCTCGCCACCGTTGAGCGATTCCGATTGCCACTCGCTTGTGGGATGAATAGTGTGAGCGCTGCCGTTGAAGCGCACCTTGAGCGGCATGTCGAAATCATCGACGTCGGCTCGCCAGCGGTAACTCACATTGTCGTCTTCTGACCTGAGCTGCAACACCGGTAGCGACGCGTAATACAGGTATTGCTGGAACACGGGTCGCAGGTCCGTGTCCAGACGGGCGTTGAAGAAGTTGATTACATCGGTCGTCCAGATGTTCCGGTACTGGAAGTGCCCGGCGTATTCGCGGAGCAGCGGCCACCAGGTATCGTCGTCATCGACAACGTGGCGCAACGTGTTCATGAACAACGCGCCCTTGAAGTACTGATCCTGCGTGGGCCAGTGATTGACACCCGTGGGCCCGATGATCGGCTCGACGTTGCCAACCTTGTTCTGGTATCCGTTCAGATAGGTGATCGCGTCGTCGTAGCCGTACAGGCATTCTACGTACACGCCCTCAACATAGGTCCCCCACCCCTCGTGGATCCACGCGTCCGACACATCGTTGGCAGTCACGCTGTTGCCGAACCATTCATGAGCGCTCTCGTGCACGATGATGAAATCGAATCGCGTGCTGATGTCCACGCCGGTCCAATCCCGGCCGAGGTAGCCGTTCTCAAACAGGTTGCCGTACGCGACCGCGCTCTGGTGCTCCATACCGGAGTAGGGAACTTCCACCAGTTTGTAGCCGTCCCTGGGGAAGGGGTAATCGCCGAACCGCTCGTTGAAGCACTGCAGCATCGGCTTGACCTGGGCGAACTGGCGCTTGGCGTCCGCTAGATGGTAGGGGAGCACGTAGTAGTCCAGAGTCAGCGTGCCAAGTGTGTCGGCAAAGTGGGTGTAGTTGCCAATGTTCACTGAGACCGAGTAGTTGTTGATCGGATAGTGGACCTTCCAGCGGTACCTCGTGGTACCGTCGCCCAGATCCTCGGCACTCACAAACCGGCCGTTCGAGACGTCGGTGAGTTCGGAGGGAACTGTGATGCTGATGGTCATGCTGTCCACTTCGTCAGGCTGTTGGTCCTTGTTGGGCCACCATAGGCTGGCGCCTATCCCCTGGCAGGCGGTGAAGATCCACGGATTGCCCAGGGAATCTTCACTAAACGAGAAGCCACCAAACCGACCCGATTCCACCGGGTGACCGGAGTAGTGGAAGTCGATGTTATGCGTTTCGCCCTGCCGCAGTGTCTCTGGAAAGTCAACAAAGACCGCGTTGAACTCCCGGGAGTACGCAAGCTCACCATCTCGATAGATGATGCTGTCGATGTTCATGTTCTCGAACAGATCGAGCTGGATACGCTCACCATCTTCGATCATAGCAAAGCGGATCGTGTTCGTCCCCGTCACGAACTTCTCTGTCACATCCACCTTGATGTCGAGGTCGTAGGTCAGGATGTCGTTGTTCTGGCGAAACGGGCCGTAGGTACCCCGAAGAGTATCCGCCCGATCGAAAACCATACGAGCTTCACGCGGATTGACCAGCGTCTCATCGTAGACGAGGAGAACGTCGCCGGTAATCTCGGACAATTCCAACTCGCGCGGTTGGTAGTTCTTTGCATGAATCTTCAGGCCGCGCGTCCCGTACCCCGTCGGAAGCACCACCAAGCCGTTGACGTCCGACCGATACACCTTCCTCTCACCAGGCGAGAAGATCAACGCACCTGGAACGGGGTCTCCAGAGCGCGAGTCCAACAGTGTCAGGGTGCTCGGCCGTTCGCACCCAATCTGGGCCAGATTCAGCAGGGCAATGCAAGCGAACGCGACGGTCCTTGGGAGTCGGGACTGAGTGTGTAATGGCATGTGCATGGGAACGCTTCCAGGTTGTCAGGTCTTATCTGGTTGGTCGGAACCTAACACTTTCGGGGGCTCCTGGGCCGAAGCCGGGGCGCGGTTCGACCTGGTACCCGCGCGGCTATCGAATCTCCACCCCGATCCCTATTTTTCGTTGCAGTTCGCCTCGACCCTCGTTCACCCTCTAGGGCAGACTCCTAATGAAACGTTCTGAAATAGCACTCGTCGTTGCCGCTCTCCTGCTGCCGGCAGTTGCCAGCGCGCAGCAGGAAGAGTCGTACGATTACTTCCGCTTCGATCGCGACATGATCCAGCACGGCATGCAGGCCGTGTTGATGTGCAATGGGTTGTTCACGTCCAACCGCACCCTGGAGCAAGTGTTCCAACAAGAACTTGCCTACCTGCGGCAGCCGGTGGGTACGCCGAGGGGTGGTGACTACGTCGTAGACCGGGAACGGAAAGCTGTGGCGATCGGCGCTCCAGGAGGGACACCGACCATGCGTGCCGCTTTCCGCAAAGGGCTCGGCTGCGTCATCATGGCGCCCGACCAGACCTTTGAGGACATCGAGAGCCTGCCGATCCTCGACGTGCCGCCACCACCGGGCGATCCGGCAACCATGCCGTGGCCCGACGGTGATCTGATCGAAGAGAAGCCGCTTCCGTCAAACGTGAATGCTACCGCGTTGGCTGCCGCCTCAGATTGGGCGTTCGAGCGTGAATCGCCGGAACAGGTCACACTGAGTCTCATCGTGGTGCACAAGGGTCAGATCATCCACGAGCGTTACGCCCCGGGAGTAGATGTCACCACGAAGACCCGCACATGGTCGACCGCAAAGAGCATTGCCGTGACCCTGTTCGGCATGTTGGCCGACCAGGGGAAGATGCACTTGGACCAACCGCTCGGATTCGAGTGGCTGCCACAGTCGAGGTCGCCGGAAACCGATCCGCGCAACGGCATCACCTTGCGCAACGTCCTGAACATGTCGAGTGGTCTGTACCTGGTAGACAGCCGCGGCATGGAGTACGCGACAGGTTCGGGCCTCTCCTATTGGGCCGGTGCGAGTTCGGTGAACGGTGCGCGCAACCGCGGCCTCACACGAGAGCCGGGTACGTTCTGGGATTACGAGAACTACGACACCATTCTCGCCGTCTACGCCATGAAGCTGGCGCTCGGCGACGCTCAGACCTACTTGGAATACCCACGCA
>JAUVRV010000410.1 GCA_030597435.1 Gemmatimonadales bacterium
CGAACCCACACCTGACAATGCGATCTCGATTATTGCCGCTTGCACTGATTCTGACTGCCGGTTGTGGCCAACCGGAGAGTCTCGTCACTGCCTACACCGGCGCCACTCTCATAGACGACACCGGTGCCTCCCCGATCACGAACGCGGTCATGGTGATCGAAGACGGCCGGATATCAGCGGTCGGCCCCGCTGATGCCGTCGAGATTCCATCGGGGGCAACCGAGGTGAGCCTGTCAGGGCACTACATCATGCCCGGCCTGGTCAACGCGCACGCACACGTTGGCGACACGCGCGGCCTGGAGTCGGGACACTACTCGGAGGCCAACGTACTGGACCAGCTGGCGCTGTTCGCGCGATACGGCATCACGACCGTCGTGAGCCTCGGTGACGATCAGGAAGATGGCATTCGCGTCCGTGACGCACAGGCGGTGCCGTCACTCAATCGAGCCCGATTGTTTGTTGCCGGTACCGTCGTGACCGGAGACGCTCCGGAGGAGGCCATCGCGATCGTCGAGACCAACGCAGAGATGGGCGTAGACTTCATCAAGTTCCGCGTGGACGACAACCTTGGCACAGTCGAGAAAATGCGACCCGACGTATACCGTCCCGTGATCGCCATGGCGCGCGAGCTGAGCCTCCCGGTTGCAACCCATGTTTACTACCTCGACGACACCAAGGAACTGCTCCGTGCGGGCATCGACTTCGTGGCACACAGTGTCAGGGACCAACCGGTGGACGATGAACTGATCACGCTACTGCAAGAGTCGGACGTATGCTATTGTGCCACGTTGATGCGCGAGGTTTCGACATTTGTGTACGAGAGCGACCCGGATTTCTTCGAAGATCCGTTCTTCCTGACGGAGGTCGATCCCGCAGTCATCGCTGCTTTGCGCGACCCGGATCGCCAGGAGTCGGTGCGGCAGAGCCGTGCAGCACAAACGTACAAGGTGGGGCTCGAGCAAGCCAAGCGGAATCTGGCGGCTCTATCGTCGGCAGGTGTCCGCATAGCGATGGGCACCGATGCAGGACCCCCCGGCAGATTCCAGGGATACTTCGAACACCTGGAGCTGGAGCTGATGGCCGAGTCGGGCATGAGCAACGCGGCGATCATCGAAGCGGCAACAGGAGAAGCCGCAGCGTGCATGGGACTGGGCGACGTTGGCACACTCGAGATCGGTAACTGGGCCGATTTCATTGTCCTCACCGACGACCCGCTGATGGATATCACGAACACGCGAGCGATCCAAACGGTGTACATCGCAGGTAACCGGGTCGGCCGCGGCTGAACGTAACCACGAACGCGGAATACGGATCGGCCGCGGATGTTGCTGACGGGTCGGCTAAGGATATGCTCCAAGTTCGCAGCCGAAGGGGCGAGCATGATCCCAAGTACAATCCAGACCATTAGTGCCCACACACTCGGCGGCACCCGTCAACATGCCGTCAACCAGGGAATCGTTGACGCTCCGTTGACACCTACATCACAGATTAACACGGGTGGGGAGATACAGGCGCTGGAAGGAAACATCGGACAATCCACACTGAACACACTCAGTGACGGTGCATCATGGACAAGATCAAGTTCGTACTCATCAACCCGACTTCTCCCACCTGGCGAGCTTCCAAGAAGGGATCACCGCCCGGCCGCAGGATATTCCGCTTCTCTATGCTGTCGAGCCTTCAAGTAGCGGCTTCCATGCCTCCCGAGGTCGATACACGAATAGTCGATGAGGATGTCGGGCCAGTCGATTTCGATACCGATGCCGATCTGATCGGTATCTCATTGATGACCTACAACGCGCCCAGAGCTTACGAGATCGCGGACCGGTTTCGCAGCGAGAAAGGCAAGCCAGTGATCCTCGGTGGCTATCATCCAACTTTTCTGCCGGAGGAAGCCATCCAGCATGCCGATGCCGTGTGTATTGGCGAGGCCGAGTACAACGTTCCCCGGATGATCGAGGATTTCAGAGCTGGTCGGATGCGTGGACTCTACCGCAGCGAACTCGTGGATCTGAAGGACTATCCGATCCCCGAGCGTAGCCTACTGCAGAACCGCGCGTACATGACTCCGGATATCCTCCAGGCTACACGGGGCTGCCCGCATAGATGCAAGTATTGCTCGGTTGCTTCATTCCAACGTGGACGCATCCGTACCCGTCCGGTCAAGGACGTCATTGAGGAACTGAAGATGCTCGGCCGACATGTAATGTTCATGGACGACAACCTCATTGGGGACAGGGACTACGCACTGGAATTATTCTCGGCAATGATCCCGCTGAGGAAACGGTGGTTCAGCCAATGCGGAATCGGGGTAGCGTACGATGACGAACTTTTCCAGCTAGCGTCACGCAGCGGTTGTCGCGGCCTTTTTATCGGACTCGAGTCCCTCTCACAGGAAAGCCTGAACAATTGGAGTAAGGACATGGCCAAGGCGAAGGACTACGCCCGCCTCATCGGCAAGCTGCACAGCGCTGGCATCGGCGTTTACGCCGGGTTCGTGTTCGGTGCGGATCGAGATACACCGGCCGTCTTCAAGGCCACTCTGGATTTTCTAGATGAGGCCAAGATAGATGCACTGCAGGCAACCAGGTTGACACCGTTTCCAGGGACACCGCTGTTTGATGCGATGGACAGGCAAGGACGGATCTTCGACAAGGACTGGAGTCACTACGACTTTTTTCACGTAGTGTTCGAACCTCGCCGCATGAGTCGCCAGACTCTCGACGAAGGTACGGCTTGGGTGTTGAAGGAGTTCTACTCGCGAAGGCGCGTCGCGCGCAGGTTCTGGAACCAGGTGGGGTACCTGCATCCGATGGCGTTCACACGCGTGGTCGTGCCCCTAAACCTTGGGTACCGGCAAAGACTCAAGACCAACGGCACGTTTGAGCGGGGTAGCAGGTTCGTGCCACCATCGCGCTTTGTGCCAGCCCATCACACC
>JAUVRV010000256.1 GCA_030597435.1 Gemmatimonadales bacterium
CACTCTTGTCGGACATGGAACTCATGGTCTCCTGGATACGCCCCTGAGCCTCAGCCCGTTTCTGACGCGCGACCAAGATGTTCCGCTTGCGCTTGGCCTCCTCGATCTTGTCGTTAAGCTGCCGCAGAGATCCCTTGAGCTGCTCGGTCTCGGTCTTGTGGCGAACCCACGTCTCGTGGAGGGCCTGGGCGTGATTCAAATGCTCGCTATGCCGCATCAGGGCCTGTTTTGCTAGATCGTCACGCCCCTCCTGCACCGCCAGCATGGCTCGCTGTTCCCACTCCTGTGCCTGTTTCTTTTCCTTCTCGACCTGAGCCTGCAGCTTCTTCTCGTCCGCGATGGCGCCTGCCACCTCTTGCTTGGCCTTCGACAGCTGAGACCGCATGTCGTCGATGGCCTGATTGAGAACCTTCTCTGGGTTCTCCGCACGAGAGATCAGGTCATTGATGTTCGACTTGAGCAGCGTCGATATGCGCTGGAAGATTCCCATAACAGCGTCACGCCTCCCTATTCGGCGGTCGTATCACAGCGGGACACATCCACCATTGAACAGATACTGGTCCTTGCGTTAGTCCCGAACCTGATCCGACCCGCAGGTCACATCTTGGGTTCGGGCAGACCCTCACGTTGCCTGACTTCGATAAGCACGCGCTCTGTGAATTCCTGGCGTTCACTCAGCTCGACGATCTCACCCCTCAACTGCTCCAGTTCTTCGCCAAACCGCTCGGTCAATTCCTCGAGGCGCTCGGCCAGATCCGGGTCGATTTCGCTCCGGTTCTTCCGCCGCACAGACTCCGCTACCGCATCAGACAACTCCGACCGGAAGAACCAACGAGCACAGATTATCAGTGCCACAGCCAAGAATAGCGTGCCCAGCTCTCCACCCCCGTCTAAGATCTACTATAAGGACTACTTCCGCCACTCGCGGCAGGTTTGGTGCCCCACTCCCAACGACTACCCTACGCCGCACCAGGTGCAAATGTTTCATGTTTGAACACCCGAAAGCTACCCCTCACCGGCCGAACCCTGCTCCAATCGACCTACATCACGCTGATTCGCCAGCAGGCGCTCGGTGAAATCGAGACGTTCTTGCACCTCCGCCACCTCTTGGCGCAGCGCATCCAGCTCATCTAGGACATGGCCCTGCGTCTCCTCCAGCTGCCGGACAACGTCTCCCGATGATCCTGACCCCACTCCCTTGATTCGATCTGCTATGGCACGTCCGATAGGTGAAAGGCTCAAGGCTATCAGCGTACCCCCTCCGAACAACAATACGATAGCAATGATGTCTTCCACTACATCATCCGCCGTCTTTGGAACCGACCTGGTCCTGCTCCCTAGTCAAAAGCCGCTCGGCAAAATCGACCCGCTCTTCGAGTTCCTGGACTCTGAAGGCCGTTTCCTCCAGGGCTTCGATCCGGCTCCTGACCTCCTCCAGCTCGCGCGACGAACCACCCCTTTCCGATGCCAACAAGCGCTCATGCCGCCGGTCGAGGGCACGGTTGATGGTCCGGTAAACCCCAAACATGGCGAGCGCACCGAGTCCCATGCCGAAAATGGGGATTACGGTCTGCTGGAACACTATCCAATCAGGTACCCCGACCTGAAGCATGGTCATCGTTCGCCCAGCTCCTTGCGGGCCTGGCTCTGTGACAGCAGTCGATCGGTGAAGTCGAGTCGTTCCTCGACTTCAGAGAGTCGGTACCGCAACTCGTCGATCTCGTGATGGAGAGCCTCGGACTCCGCGGGATCGGTTCCCGCAACACTCCGCCCCGCAATCCGCTCCCCAATGGCCTTGCCCAACGGACCGCGGAAGATGAGCACGGCAGCACCTGAAATGAACAGGGTCATGGGAACCAGAAACGGTGCTATGTCCTCCATCGATACATCCTTTCCGAGCGGGATTCATGCCCTTCTGGTTAGCAGGACGGGCGACGTTTCAAATAGTGTCACCACAGGCAGCCACAGTAAAGGCAAGCTATCAGACTCAGCCTCGCAAGACCCGCTTGAGGAACTTCCCCGTATATGATGCAGTGATGTCAGCGATGGTCTCGGGAGTTCCCTCGGCAACGACCGTTCCGCCGGCGTCTCCGCCCTCCGGACCCAAATCGATCACCCAGTCAGCCGTCTTGACCACTTCCATGTTGTGTTCTATCACAATAACGGTATTGCCCTTGTCGACCAGCCGGTGGAGCACGTCGAGCAGCAACCTCACGTCCTCGAAGTGCAAGCCGGTGGTGGGCTCGTCCAGGATGTACAGTGTGCGACCCGTGTCACGCTTGCTCAGTTCTGTGCCAAGCTTCACACGCTGCGCCTCACCGCCCGACAGTGTCGTCGCACTCTGACCCAAATGGATGTACCCCAAGCCCACATCGTTCAACAGCTCCAACCGTCTGTGGATTTTGGGTTGATGTTCGAAGAACTCCAGGGCATCAGCAACGGTCATATCCAACACATCAGCGATGGACCGACCTTTGTAACGTATCTCGAGCGTCTCCCGGTTGTATCGTCGGCCTTTGCAAATATCGCAGGACACATACACGTCTGGCAGGAAGTGCATCTCGATCTTCACCAAGCCATCGCCCTGGCATGACTCGCATCTGCCACCCTTAACGTTGAAAGAGAACCGCCCCGGACCGTAGCCGCGGATCTTCGACTCGGAGAGTTGTGAATAGAGATCCCGAATTGGGGTGAACAACCCCGTATAAGTAGCTGGGTTGGATCGGGGGGTTCGGCCGATCGGGCTCTGATCTATGTCCAAGACTTTATCGACGTGCTCAAGCCCGTTGAGGCTCTCGTGGACCCCGGGGATCACCTTCGAGTTATAGAAGTGTCGCGCCAGGGCGTGGTACAGAATGTCGGTCACCAGCGTCGATTTGCCCGAACCCGACACACCCGTAACGGCAGCAAAGACACCGAGGGGGAACTTGACGTCTATTGCCTTCAGATTGTGCTGTTTCGCACCCACTACTTCGATGACCCGGCCCGCCTCGAAGGGCCTCCGCGACGAGGGCACCGCAATTCGCAGATCACCCCGCAGGTACCTTCCCGTCAAGGACGTCGGGTGCCGTGTGACGTCGTCTACGGACCCCTGCACGATAACGCGACCTCCGTCGCGGCCGGCCCGGGGCCCCAGGTCGATGACGTAATCGGCTGAGCGCACCGTATCCTCATCGTGCTCGACCACAAGCACGGTATTGCCCAAATCTCGGAGACCAGCCAGCGTCTCCAGGAGCCGGTGGTTGTCGCGTGGGTGCAACCCAACGGATGGCTCATCCAAGACGTACAGGACCCCGACCAGCCGGGACCCCACCTGAGTAGCCAACCTGATCCTCTGAGCCTCGCCGCCCGAAAGTGACGAGGCGGATCTGCCCAGCGTCAGGTACTCCAACCCCACATCGGTGAGAAATCGAAGCCGGTCGGTCACCTCCTTGAGAATTGGCACGGCTATGGCGGGGTCGACACCTCGCTTGCCGGAAGCTCTGACCGGGACGCTCTTGAAGAAATCGAGCGCCGCGGAGACGGATTGGTCCGCCAGATCACCGATACTCTTGCCATGGACCAGCACGCTCAGACTCTCGGCCTTCAGGCGACGCCCACCACACGTTTCGCAGCGCAGCTGCGTCATGAACCCTTGGAGTTGGATGCGGACTGCATCTGAGGTCGTATCCTGATAGCGTCGCTCCACGTTCTTCAGGATCCCCTCCCACGGAGCCTCATAGCGTCTCTGGGACCTCTCCGACTTGTACCGGAACTTGAGGAGCTTTTCGGGGACTCCATAGAGCAAGGCCTGCTTTACCCGCGCAGTAAGTTGACCCCAGGGAGTCGACAGATCGAACTCGAGTACCTTGGCCAGGGTCGGGAGGACGCTGTTGCGGAGGTAGCCCCGCGGCTCCCCCCAGGGCAGCACCACCCCTTCCAAGATTGAGATCCTGGGGTCGCCCAAGATCAGAGCTTCGCTCACTACCCGCTGAGTACCCAATCCGCCGCAGTCCGGGCAGGCGCCGTAGGGCGAATTGAACGAGAACTGACGGGGCTCCAGCTCGGCGAGAGAATAGCCGCACTCGGGACAGGCGAAACGTTCGGCAAACAGCACGGTCTCGGGCACACGTCCGTGCTTGATCACCTGCATCAAGCCTTCGGACGCGCGCAGCGCCGTCTCGACGGAGTCGTGCAAGCGGCGGCTGTCCGCCTTCCGAACAACCAAACGGTCCACAACCAGCCCGATGTCATGGTTCACGCGACGATTGAGCCGTGGTGGGGTCGACAGGTCGTAGACCTCACCGTCAACCAACACCCGCACGAAGCCCTGGCGCCGGGCACCATCGAACAGATCCTTGAACTCCCCTTTTCTGCCTCGGACGAGCGGCGCGATGACCTCGATCTTGGTACCGCTGCGCCAACCGAGGATGGTATCCACCATTTGCGTGGCACTCTGTTTCTCAATGGGAGAACCATCATTGGGGCAGTGCGGCACGCCCACGCGGGCCCATAGCAGCCGCAAGTAGTCGTATATCTCGGTAACCGTTCCGACAGTCGAACGGGGGTTGTGTCCTGCAGTCTTCTGTTCGATGGATATTGCCGGGGACAGACCCTCGATTGCATCGACATCGGGTTTTTGCATCAAACCCAAGAACTGCCGCGCGTAAGCCGACAGGGACTCGACATATCGACGCTGACCCTCGGCATATATGGTGTCGAAGGCGAGAGACGACTTGCCGGAGCCTGACAATCCAGTGATGACGGTGAGGCGATTACGCGGGATTTCGACGCTCACGTCCTGCAGATTGTGAACTCTAGCCCCACGGACGACCAGGTTGCTTTCGGACATAGACCTAGAACGTAGGTGGCCGGATCGGGCTCGGTCAACGGTCGGGTTCCGCCGCATATCGCCGCTGCTTGCCATCACGCGAAGCAGGGCGTACTTTCTCCGTCCCCGTGACCGGCGTTACAGTTTCCAATGAGCATTCGAAATAACGTCTCACATGTCGTCGTTCTCACGACCCTCCCAAACGCGGAGGATGCGAGATCGTTGGTGAGAAGCCTCGTAACCGACCGTCTGGTAGCATGTGGCACG
>JAUVRV010000325.1 GCA_030597435.1 Gemmatimonadales bacterium
GGAGTGACCGCGCCACCAATGCTATTTGCCATGACCACGATCTGGGTTCGTCGCGACGGGGAGTGGAAGATCCACCTCGGCCACGAGTCCACCGAGAACCCCGAGTCCAACGAGTAACTCACCAGGTCTGTCGGTGACCAACGCCACAGAAACGCCCGGCCCCAGGCCGGGCTTTTCTCGCTCACGCCTGTAACAGCTCGGTCGCACGCCAATGCAGTGTTCACAGCTGCGCGGCAGCTCAGAACCCGGAAGGCCACGCTGTGTTCTAAGGTCTCTATCACGTCCAGATCTCATTCGGCGACGGGAACCAAACAACGGCTTCCCAACTCGTGGACCAAGCGTCCGTGAGATGGCACTTTCGGTTGGATCAACATCGCCAGGCAACGACATGGCTAGAGGTAACGCGCAACGGCCATCAGCGCTGTGGCCAAGATCAGTAGCACTGCAACGAAACGGCCCGCTGCAGCAGTACGCTGGCGCAACTGCTGCACAACGGCGAGCTGCGCGGCGCGGTCTGGTCCCTCTGGTAACGTCGCTTGCTGTTGGGCGAGCGCGGCGGCGCGCAGGGCGGCGGGCCGCATGATGCCGATGCCAATCCCGAACGCGACTAACGAAAGCAAGCCGCCTAGGCCCAGGGCGACGCCGAAGCGCGACGTAACCCAGGCAGAGCTGAAGCCACCGGAAAGGCGCCAATAGAGCCAGAGCCCGGACAGAATGGTGAGCGCGGCGACTGCCGGAATTACATCGAGGAAGCGGCGCCGCTGCAGGGCGGCCATGACCTTCGCTCCGTCCGGGCCCACGTCTCGCACCGATGGGACGAGAAACGCGGCGAAGAATATAAGGGTGCCTGCCCAGAACATGCCGAGCACGATGTGAAGCAAGCGGAGCGTGACAATCAGGAGATTCATGAGGGCACCTCAACAGAAAGGGAGAAGAGTGTAAGATGATCTGAGACGGTCCAAGACGGCCACCCCACCGGGATAAGGAGGGGAAGTAGTGGAAGGAGATGAGGAGTAAGAGTATATGAGACCGCTTGGCGAACAGCCTTCCTAGGTCCAATCAAATCGTCAATCGTACATCATCCCGTCAATCGCAAATCACCCGGGCGTCGCGCAGTCGAGCGAGATCGCGCCGAGTCAGGGCTCAGGTTCAGGAGCGAAGCGTCGCCAATGGAACAACCCGCCACAGAGAGACGTTTGCAGAACGTGAGTTGCCAATCCACTCGACGAAGGGGTTCGTCTTGCAATCCGCTTCCGCCAAGAAACTCGCGTACCTCGTGTTACTGCTGGGACTCGCCGTGGACGCCTGCAGCGATGACGGCAATGGTCTCACCGACCCGCCTCCGAATCCGGACCCCACCTTCTCCGTTGTAGGACAGGGTGCGATCTCTGGACGGTTGACCTCCGATCTTTGGGTCCACGGTACCGCCGCCTACACGGGAACCTTGGGCCAACAAAGCCAGGCGGGGAACACGCTGTTTGTGTGGGACATTAGCACGCCACAATCACCGGTCCTGGTTGATTCGGTGTTGGTAGATGCGCGTACGGTGAATGACGTAAAGATCCGGAGCGACGGAGCCATCGGAGTGATCACACACGAAGGATCGGGTGACGGACTCAACGGACTCACTCTTCTCGACCTCAGCGATCCTCTGGCGCCCGGCGTTCTAAGCCGAGTCACCAGCGGCATCGAGACCGGAGTGCACAATGTGTGGATCGAGGGTGACTATATCTACGTTGCCGTGGACGGTTCTGGTCCGTCGGCGGGGCTCAGGGTGATCGACATCGCCGACCCCCGGAATCCGGTGTCCGTAGCCAGTTTCTACGCGGGTTCGAGCTTCCTGCATGATGTGTATGTGCGAGATGGTCTGGCGTTTCTCTCACATTGGAATGCCGGGCTCGTCATTCTGGATGTGGGCAACGGAGTCGCCGGGGGATCACCGGAGAACCCGGTCGAGGTCGGCCGCGTGGTCACAGCGGGAGGCCAAACGCACAATGCCTGGTATTGGCCCGGCGGCGAACTCGTCTTCGTGGGGGAGGAGGATTTCCAGACGCCGGGGGTCATTCACGTTGTCGACGTCTCGGATCTCACGAACCCGATTGAGGTCGCAACTTATGCGGTACCAGGGATTACCCCACACAATTTCTGGGTCGACGAGCAAAATGCGGTGCTCTATGTGGGTTGGTATGAGGCCGGACTCCGAGCAATCGACGTGAGCGGCAATCTGTCGGGCGTCCTGAGCGCCGCGGAGCGAGAGGTCGGCCGATTCTCATACGACGGACAAGGCACCTGCGCCTCCGGGGTGGGAACCTGTACATGGGCTCCCCAATTGCACGGCGGTTTGGTCTATGTTGCCGATCTGAACTCCGGACTCTGGGTACTGCGATCGGAGTTCTAACACGCGCAGGGCCGAGTACCCCTCTGGGAATGCTTGGCCCGTCTAGATAGCGGAGGACGGACTCGGCGTACCTCCCTGCCCCGCACTACCCCAGACGATGGCCCACTCTTCCCTACCCCACCAGACGAGCCCCGCCCCTCACCGCCACACCCGACGATGTAAGACGAGAGTGGCAATTCGTCTCTCATCATCTGCCCTCGGGCCCGTTCCCATACCTACGCCTTCTCGTACCAGGTCCCGCGCCCGCGGCCTCGTCTGACAAGCAATCCTGCCACCACGAGCTTACCTAGATGGTCCTTGATCGTGTTGCGGCTGGCTTGCGTGAGGGCCGCCGCCACCCGCACGGTCACCCGGCCGTGTTCGTCTACGATAGCGACAAGCTTCGCGGAGAGCGGCGCCAACGGGGCCATGAGCCTTTCCTGCTCGATCTTGTGCTCCAGCACTTCTCTCTGTCGGTGTAACGACCGTACGAAGAACAGGAGCCAGTCGATTAGCTGCGACTCGTCTTCATCCAGGGTGGACTGCGCCCGCCGGAGCGCCACGTAGTACTCGTCCTTGCTGTCCTCGATGATCCTCTCGAGGGAACTGTACGGAACGTAGCGGTAGCCGGTCCGAAGCAGCAACAACGTTGTCAGCGCACGCGACAGACGCCCGTTGCCATCCTGAAAGGGGTGGATTGCGAGGAAGCGCACGACGAACACGGCGATGACAAGCAAGGGGTGATACCTTTGCTCGGCGAATGCCTGGTTGGTCCAGAACACCAATGTCTCCATCAGCCTAGGCGTGTCAAAGGGCGTGGCGGTCTCGAAGATGATGCCGACGCTGCGGCCGTCCGCATCGAACGCCTCCACGTTGTTGGGAAAGGTCTTGTAGCTACCTCGGTGACGCTCGTCCTTGCGGGAGTATCTGAGCATGATTCCGTGAAGTTGGCGAAGGGTGTTCTCGGTCAGCGCAATCTCGGCACTGGATTCGAAGATCCGCTCCATCAGCTCGGCGTAGCCCGCCACCTCTTGCTCGTCTCGGGAGCGGAACGAGCTGACGTCGATCCCAGTCAATAGCTTCTCGATCTCGTCATCGCGAAGCCTGGCGCCCTCGATCCGGGTCGACGATCCCACCGACTCGATAGTGGCGAT
Organism: Gemmatimonadales bacterium; assembly: GCA_030597435.1. GTDB lineage: Bacteria > Gemmatimonadota > Gemmatimonadetes > Gemmatimonadales > GWC2-71-9. The sequence continues at coordinate 3,532 of JAUVRV010000325.1, forward strand.
CCGCCTGAGCGCCGACAGGCGCTGCGGAGCCAGGTTACTGAGCGCCTCCCAGCGCCCCTTGAACTCGTCGATTTCGGCGATCTTCCTGAGCAGCTCAGGTGTGACGGGCGTATGGGCAAGTGGATCCATCAGGAACCTCCATAAATCCATCCATATTTATCCAATTCTACACCAGTTCGCAAGTAATTGGATGATATTGGATGGAAAAATGGAGGGGTCGCTTCCAGGATCTGTTCGCTCATCGGCTTCAACTCGCACTTGAGCCGGTCGGCAGCGTATGACTTACGCCTTAGCCACAAACGTTAGGCACGAAGAAGGGCCGGCGTTGACCGGCCCTGGTTTCTCCTTGGTGCTTTTCAGCACGCTGTTAAGCCACCCTCCGCTCACAAACTGTCCAGGCAGAAAGCTTTAGACGCGCAACATTCAGTGTCTGAGCAGCTGTCGCGCGTCGGTATCCTGCCAGAAGTCTCGACTGACGGAGAAGAACGCGTTCCAGGCGACCCATAGAGGCAAGCCAAGCCTGTTATGCCACCGCCGCCCTTGCACTACTGCAGCCAGCAAGATCACGGGCAGGACATATCCACCGATCGCAACCGCTGTCATGAAAATGCGCTCCGTCAAAGGCGCATCCAACCCGAGAGACGCCCATACCGCCTGGAAGGTGGGGATCA
>JAUVRV010000095.1 GCA_030597435.1 Gemmatimonadales bacterium
CGACGTCCCCGTGATGACAACTGGAGTCTGGCTCAGATCGTTGAACACCTGGCCATTTCCATAGACGTGGTCGCAGCCGGATTCGAGGAGTGCGCCGACGGAGACTGTATGGACCGTGAGGCCACGCCCGAACAGGCCCTGATGCGCCATGTGATGTTGGGGGCTGGTGAGTTTCCCAAGGGAATGAGGGCTCCCGACTACAGCTATCCCAGTGACGACCCCGACCCAGAGTTGGCGCAAGCAAATTTCCGCATGGCGATAGAGCGGACGCGTACCCTGGTGGAGGACTGGCCCGAAGAGCGCAAGACAGGCCGATTCCTGAGGCATCCGAGCATTGGCGATCTGAATCTTCCGGAGTGGGTGCGGTTCCACTACGTCCACTGTTCGTTGCATGCGAGGCAGATAGAGAAATGGTTGATCTGGCTACGAGCCGCCAGCTAGCGTACTTCGGACCCTCCTGTGACAACTTCGGGAGCAGCGGCGGTTGCGTTGCCTCCCACCGTCAGTATTGCATCCGTCATCGCACGGGCGACGTCTGATGCCACCGCCTTGGGAGTAACCGCCAGGATCCCAGATCCCGCCCCGGATATCGTCACGCCGTAGGCCCCCGCCTCCAAGCCGGCAAGCACAGCCTGGTCAAAACCTACGATCAGCTGTTTGCGGTGCGGGACCGCAATGCGGTCGTCCATGCCATGACGTATGAGGTCACCGTCTCCCTGCGTGAGGCCGAGTAGCAGTGCTGCCGACCGGGATGCCTGAGATATTGCGTCTTCGCGTGAAACCCGCGGGGGCAGGATTGCCCGGGCTGCCTGAGTACTCGAGAGCTGGTCCGGTATTGCCAGGGCCACACCGAGAGTATGGTGAAATCGCAGCTCGGTTGGCCGGTGAGCGACGAGCACCAGACCTCCATATACCGCCGGACCGGCGTTGTCCGGGTGACCCTCGAGCATCTCCGCACTGGCGAAAACGGCGTCGCGGTCGACGGGTTCATCACCGGCGAGACGCGACAACACCAGCCCGGCAACGCGTGCCGCGGCGGATGATCCCAATCCGCGGCACAACGGTATGGATGATTGAACCTCGAGCTGCATACCCTGGGGCACCGCACCACCGAGCGCCAACAGCAAGAAGTCCTCGTCCGGGGTGATTCCCTCTAGTGTACCGGCGTATGTCGTGCCACCGTCACCTTCGACCAGCCGCGCCTCGAGCCAGAAGTCCAAGGCCAAGCCGAGGCAGTCGAATCCGGCACCCAGGTTGGATGTCGAGGCGGGTACACGAACACGCAGGCTTGGCACGGGCATAGTTCAAAGATATAACAGCCGGGGCCAGGTAACCCGGCATCCCGGTTACCCGGTGTCCCGGCCACACCACCCATCGTCCTCCATCGTCCTTCATCGTCCTTCTTCGTCGTTCATCGTCTGCAACCGCTGCACGTTGCACGTTTCACGTTTCAACCGCACCCCGCACCCCGCACCCCGCACCCCGCACCCTCCCCGCTGCACGATGAACGTCCTGTCCCTACTGCCCCGCGCCGGCCAAAGTCCCAACAGTATTCCTACGATTCACTCGCGGCGTCGTACACGCGCCGGAACTCGAGTGGTTGTGGCATCCTGTCGATCTCGAGCCGAGTTATGACGTAGAGTTGATCCGTGTCGGTTGCAATCATGTACTCTTCCGTGATCTTCCCGCCGCCATCGATCTTCCGCTCCACGATGAAGTACTTTCCCTTCCAACCAGCCTTGATCTCCATCCTGGCTCCAGCCTGCAGCTCTTGCTTCAACGCTCGGCCGTCGGTGTGCAGTAGCAGTGAACGTCCCTGGTTGTATATCAGCGTGATGGTGGAGTCACCCTGTTGCAGGTCGATGCGTCGTACGGCTTGCCTGACCATGTCCATGGTTTGGCGCATTCTCTCAGGATCCATCGTGCCACCGGCCATACCGCCCCGTCCGCCCCGCATCCCACCACCCCCACCGCCACTTGGCCTCGTACCGCCACTCGGCCTCGTACCGCCACCTGCCTGTGCCATCTGGTCCATTTGTTCGCGAGGATCGTCACTCTCCTCGGCGTTGAGCAGCCAGGTTCCCGAGAGATTGACATCCTGGGGTGCAACCGGATCAAACTGCTGCGACGAGCTGCAGCCCATGATGATCGCACTCAGCAGTACGCCTAGGGACAGGATCTTCGTGTTCCCGTTCATTCCTACCAATTCCTTTCCGGTCAGAGTCGGTCCGATGAGAGGAGCCCCACGGCACCTTCTGGACTAAAGACAGCCGGGCCCCGCCAACCGTTAGCTTTCAGCACGTCGCTCGTATGACGCGTAGGATTAATGAGCCCTCATACCGCCTAACGTTTTGGGAGGGATAGGTGTCCTTCTCTATAGACTCCCGCATAGTGCCGGTTCTCGGGGTACCAGCTTGAGATTGGGTCCCGGGACCTCTGATGCCTCGTTGGTCCGGAAGGCCCGTCGGGGTGACGCGGTTGCGTTCGAAGGCCTGGTACGACGTCACTATCGGGCCGCATATTCGGTGGCGCTGGCGATCTTGGGGAGTGCGATGGACGCGGAAGACGTGTGTCAGGACGCGTTCATCCGGGCGTTGGAGCGGTTGGACGACTGTCGCAATCCGGGCAAGTTCGCCGCATGGTTACTCCAGATAGTGCGCAACCGGGCGCGCAACTACATCGACTACCGGCGGGTTCGCGAGACGGTCGAACTGGACAAGGTTGCAGCCGCCGGTGGGGTCAAGACAGATGACGGCGTGGAACAGGCAGAATTGCGAGGAACCCTGCAACAGGCGCTGTCTGAGCTAACCGAACTGCAGCGACAAGTAATACTGTTGCACGACCTGGAGGGGTGGAAACATCGGGAGATTGCTGAGAGTTTGGCTGTGTCAGAGGTAGCATCAAGACAGCACCTGTTCAATGCGCGCCGCAAGCTGCGGGACTTACTGGGCCAGGAACTGCTGGAGGAGTACACGAATGGATGAAGATCGCGTAGATCTGTCGTCGTTGGATCCGACCCAAGATCGGGGAAAGTTCGAAGCGGCGATTGCCTCAATCCAGGCCGCCGCGGCTCCCGGACTGATGTCACGGCGTGAGCGGAACAGTCCACTGGCGCAACTGGTACAGCTTAGAAGGCCGATGCTGGCTGCCGCAAGCGTGGCGGTAATCGTTTCGGCCGCAGTGCTCATGCGAGTCCAGATTCCCGAGACCACCAACGCAACCGACGGAATAGCAGAGGCGCTTGGTGTGCCAAGCGTCTTGGCGTTGGGCGTACAGAACGAACGGGTGCCAACCTTCTCCGAGCTGTTCACAGCCTTTGAGGGGAATCAGTGAGCGGCGGAACAAAGCCGACTCGGCGAGTGCCAGTTCAGGGGCTCTTCCTGGTAACTGTCGTCTTTGTGGCGGGGTTGTTGGTGGGCGGTGCTATCGAGCGAGTTAGAGTCTCACGAACGGGACCCATGCGGCCGTTCATGGAGAACCGCGGACCTATTCCCGGGCCCTTCGGAAGGCTAGATCTGACTGAGGAGCAACGGGACAGAATCGTCGCGATTTTCGATGCAGGGCGTCCACTCACCGATTCGATCATGCAAGAGGTAATGCCTCTCCTCACGGCGATAAACGATTCGATTCGCAATGAGATCCGTGACATCCTCACGCCCGAACAACTAGCGCAGCTCGAGCGAGAGTTTGAGAGAAGAGGCTTGGGTAAAGAGGACTTTGGACGACGTTGGCGTCCCGGCCCACCGCCCCAGAGATAGGGGCGGTGAACCCACTGAGAGGCGAGCGCTAGGGACCGCGAGGTCGGCCACCACCCATTCCCATACCACCGCCACCCCCCCCAGCTGCTCCACCGGCTGATTGGGTACCGCCACTTTGCAGGACCAGGACCGTATCGCTCGCGCTAAGGCCCGATACAATCTCAACGTAGTTGAGGTCGGTCAGACCGGTGCGAATGGGTACCGCGCGTATCTCGCCGTTCTTCATGGTGAACACGACAAAATCCCCACCGACGAGGTCATTGCTTATGGATACCACAGGTTGTCTGTCCTGTGCTCCGCCGAATGCACCGGCGGCATGGTCGGGGTCCATGGCCGGTCGTGACGCGAGAGCTGCATCGTCGCCAGGCGCGGAGTGAGCCGCGGCCCGCGCCTGGTCCAGTTGTGATTGCACCGCAGCGGAATCGAGTCCCAAAACACCGGCTGCAGACGCGTAGTCACGCTCGGTGCGAAGCGCCTCATTCGGTATTGCCAACACTCCCCGTCGGTTGCCCACGGTGATCTCTACCTCGGCGCTCATGCCCGGCCGCAGCAAGCCATCACTGTTGGGAATTCGGACCAGAACCGGGAACATGGTGACATTCTGTGCCACTTGCGCCTGAGGTTCGATCTTCAAGACCCGGCCGCGGAACGGTCGGTTGGGATAAGCGTCGACCCTCATCGTTGCAGTCATGTTGGGCTGGATCTGTCCGATGTCAGTCTCATCCACCAGCGTTCTGACCTGGACCGTGTCGAGGTTGGCCATTTGCAACAGTACGGTGCCACCGCTGGCTCCCTGGGTAGCCGACGTGATTACGGTGCCTTCCTCGACGTTCTTGACGATCACGACTCCGGTGATGGGAGATCTCACGTCGGTGTCTTCAGCCGAGATGCGAGCGTCTTCGAGAGATCTCTCAGCCCGCACAATTGAGGCCTCGCCACTAGCTACGGCGAGCTTTGCGTCGTCGTACTCCTGCTCGGTGATCGATTCTGTCTGGTGCAGTGCTTCAGAACGGCGCAGTTGTGACTGCGCATTCTCTAGTTGTGCTTGGGCCAGTACCAGATCGGCCTCGGCCTGACGCAGCGTTGCCTGCGGTATTCGCGGGTCGATCTGCACCAACAGATTACCGGCCTGTACGTAGTCCCCGGTCTCTACCCTCATTTGGAAGATCTCACCGGAGGCCTTCGACTTGACCTCAACCGTTCTAATCGGCTCTATCGAACCGGCGGCACTAACCGATAACGAAATGTTGCGTTCGGATACCGGTACCAATCGGTAGACCAATTCGACTGTCTCTTCTTCGCACGCGACCGTGAACGGTAGTATCGTGACGGATACCACACTCAACAGTCTCGTGATGGTCCTGCTTTTCATTTGTTCCTCCCGAATTCCCGACCCTGTACGTGTTAGTTACTGGCCCGCGTCGCCGTCCACGGTTGTTCGCCACGCGGTGTCTCCATTGTCCCGGTGATCGTGTCGCCCTCGACAGTACCGGAATACGTCATCTCGAAGGTGCGATCACCCCGCGTCATCACCACTTGGAACGAGATCTTGTTTCCTTCGATGGTCCCGTCCGCGATCTCCTCCGAGATCTCCATGTCGCCCCTCTGCGACCCTAGCGTTCCAGTCAGCTTGCCGCCATCCTGCGCGAACGTGAACGTAGTCGTCATGGTACCCTGTTGGGTTTCTCTTGTCGATTCCCATTTGCCAGTGATGTCGACGTCCTGAGCCTCTACTGGCACCGTTAGCATCAGTGCGAACAATGCTCCAGCGACGACAGATAAGATCCTTCTCATGGTCTGTTGCTCCTCGTTTCGCCTTGATCAATCATTCAACATTCAACATTCTTTACTCGTATCTCAACGCCTCAATCGGATCCAGCTGAGATGCGCGCCGCGCAGGCCACAGGCCGAAGAAGATTCCGACCGCGCCTGAGAAGATCACGGCAACAACAACCGCTTGCCACGAGACAAGGGTGTTCCAGTTGGCCCACACAGAGAGTGCAAAGGCGCCACCCGTTCCTGCCAGGATGCCGACCACACCACCCATGAGGCACAAGACCAGCGCTTCGACCAGGAACTGCAGCATGATGTTCTGGCGGGTTGCCCCCAGTGCCTTGCGCACTCCGATCTCGCGCGTGCGTTCGGTGACCGATACCAGCATGATGTTCATGATGCCGATGCCGCCCACCAGTAGGCTCACGGCCGCAATGCCGCCGAGGAGAAACGTGAATGTCTGCGTCGTCTCCTCGAACGTTGACAGGAACTCCGAGCGGTTGCGGATCTGGAAGTCGTTGTCCCGCCCCGGAGCGATACTATGTTCGCGCCGTAATATCCTCTCGATCTCGATCATCGCCAGCGTCATCGAGTCGGGATGCGAGACTTGAACGGTTATGGAATTCACCCGGTCGGAACCCATGATCCGATACTGCGCCGTCTGCAGCGGAATGAGAATCTGCTCGTCGGGGTTGTTCCAGCTGCTGACGGAGCCCTTCTCCCTGAGCACGCCAATTACTTCAAAGGGAATCCCTCTGATCAGGACCTGCTGTCCAATCATAGCGGCACCGTTGGCGCCAACCATATCAGGTATCGCGTAACCCAACACGGCCACACGTTTCCGTGCGATACCGTCACCGGTTGTGAATATGCGTCCGTGATCGAGTTCGTAGTTATTCACCGGTACGAATTCAGGAACAGTTCCCATGATGTTGACATTGATGTTCCGGTTGCCGTATTCGACCTGCTGGCTCCTTCTCAATTCAGGGATGACGGCCTTCAATCCTCTTGCATCTTGAAGCGCCGTCGCGTCGTCTGTGGTCAAGCTGACCCGGTCCCCGCCTGCCACCCCCCGATGCATGGACTGACCGGGGTAGACCGAGAGCAGATCTGTGCCTAGAGCCTGGATCTGCTCCTGCACTGCTTTCTGTGCCCCGGTTCCCAAAGCGACCATGGTTATCACAGCGCCCACACCGATGACTATCCCCAGCATGGTGAGCAATGAGCGGAGCTTGTTGGCCCGGATGGCGCCTAGCGCGACGTTGATGATTTCACCTAACAGCATGCGTGCTTCCTTCCTTGTTCCTGGGTAGCCAGGTGCTGGACTCTAGTTCCGTGAAATACCGGGGAGACCACCGCGTCCCATCCTGCTCATTCGATCCTGCCACTCTTGCTGGCTCGCGATGAGACTGGCGCTCGGGAGTATCAATACCGTGTCGGACAGTGCCAGGCCGGACACCACCTCGGAATAATCGAGATCAGTGAGACCTGTTCTGATCGGCACTGCCTTGGCCATCCCATCCCGCAGTACGAACACGACGTAGCTACCGCCCGCCAAGGCCGCATCGGTGGCGCTCGTCTCACTTCTACTGTGCCCGCCACCCATCCCGGATCCCGCACCCCGGAAACCACTCATCAACTGTCGCATGAGGGCCTGTTCCTCCGAGGATAGGCCGTCGCGCATAGATCTCATGTCACCGCTCTCGAGCTTGGCCAGCAGCGCTCTGGCCTTTTGGGCATCTACCCCGTCGGGGAGGGTGACCGGTCGGCCACGAAACTGCAGCGTGCCGTCTTGAGATCCCGTGGTGGGTTCACCACGAGATTCTCCCGCACCTTCCGCTTCTCCCTGTCCAGCCTCTGCCAGCTGCTGCTGTACCACCTCGGGATCCAGGCCCAGGACCTGAGCCGCGGACTCAACGTCTTGGTCGGTACGCAAGGCTGCGTTGGGAACGGCCATGACTCTCTGCCGGGCACCGACGTGGAACTCAGCTTCCACATTCATCCCCGGCTTCAGACGTCCGTCGCTGTTGGGAATGCGAATCAGGACGGGGAACATCGTGACGTTTTGGGCCACACTTGACTGCGGCTCGATCTTCAACACCTTGCCGTTGAACGGCCGGTTCTTGAACGCATCGACCGTGATTGTAACGTCGAGGTCGGGCTTGATCTTCCCGATGTCGGTTTCGTCGACCAGCGCCCGCACCTGCACCGTGTCCAGGTTTGCCATTTGCAGCAAGATCGTGCCGCCACTGATGCCCTGGGTAGCCGACGTGATTACCGTGCCCTGCTCGACGAACTTCTGAATTATGACGCCGTTGATCGGGGCTCTGACTTCGGTGTCCTCGGCGGCTATCCGAGCGTCCTCGAGTGAACGTTCCGCCCGCACCAGCTGTGCTTTCGCGCTCGCCACGGAGAGCCTGGAGTTGTCATACTCCTGCTCCGTAATCGACGCCGTTTCAAACAGTCCTTCAGCGCGCCTCAGTTGAGCTGCGGCATTCTCCAACTGGGCTCGTGCCAAGGTGAGATCGGCTTCAGCCTGCCGCAGTGTGGCCTGAGGTATTCTAGGGTCTACCCTAACGAGCAACTGGCCGGCATTGACGCCGTCGCCGGTCTCGACCGGCATGTCGAAGATCTCACCGGAGGCCTTCGACCTGACCTCGACCGTCCTGATCGGCTCTACCTTGCCAGCCGCGCTCGCGGTAACCACGATGTCTCGTTGGCTGATCGTCGCGAGTTGGTACATCGGGGCCAAGTTCTCTTCACCGTTACGCAGCACGGCAAATGCGGTAGCTGCGCCTGCCACCACGAGCAGCGTGAGTATTGCTAATAACTTCATGCGGTTCTCTCTGTGATTACGTCTTGTTCGACCCGGCCGTCCAGCAGATGGATCTGGCGGCTCGCGTGTGCGGCGATGTCGTGCTCGTGTGTAATCAGCACGACGGTCTGTCCTTCGTCGTGCAG
>JAUVRV010000029.1 GCA_030597435.1 Gemmatimonadales bacterium
AATCGTTGCGGACTTCATTCAGGGCACGTTTGTAAACGTCGTCTTCCTGGTGATTGTCGTCTATATGCTGACAATAGTGGATTGGACACAGGTGTTCGACGTCCTTTCGCAGGCGCCCGCAAACCGGTCCCTGATCAATCCCTTCAAGACCAGCCAGGTGGAGGATTTCAATTTCTGGTACTTCTTGATAGGAACGGTGGGCGTGATCTATGTCGTCATGTCGTGGCAAGGTACGCAGGCCTACAATGCCTCTGCCAAGAGTGCTCACGAGGCAAAGATGGGACAGGTCTTGACCAACTGGCGGGCCATACCACAGGTGATGTTTCTGCTGATAGTCCCGGTGGTGGCATACACGGTGCTGCATCATCCCGACTTTGCCGATAAGGCCACATACGTGGATGGGGTGTTGCAGGCCGCCGAGAGTGACACTCTGAGAAATCAGTTCCGGGTACCGGTGGTCTTGACCGCGCTGCTTCCTGTGGGACTCATGGGTGCGTTTGCAGCCGTGATGGTCGCGGCGTTCATAAGCACACACGATACGTATCTACACTCTTGGGGATCGATATTCATCCAAGATGTCGTGCTACCGTTCCGCAAGAAGCCATTCAGCCGGGAACAGCACCTCCGCCTGCTCCGCTGGTCGATACTCGGCGTAGCACTGTTCATCTTCTTGTTCAGTCTCCTGTTCCAACAGAGCCAGTACATCTTTCTCTTCTTCGCCATTACCGGAGCCATATTTGCAGGTGGGTCCGGCTCTGTGCTGATCGGAGGCCTGTATTGGAGGCGGGGAACCACGGCGGCAGCGTGGGGAGCAATGACCGTTGGTTCCAGTATCGCCGTGGGCGGGATCGTGATTCATCAGATCGTCGACGATTTCTTCCTCAACGGGCAGGTGTTTTGGGGTATCGCAATGGCAGCATCGATCGTCACGTATGTGTCCGTATCCCTGCTTGGCAAACGAGCGACGTATGATCTAGATAAGTTGTTGAAGCGAGGTCAGTACGCCGTCGATTCGGAGCTGACTATTGTCGAGGTGACACCGTCAAAGGGGCTGAAGATGCTGGGGATGGGCAAGGAGTTCACCCGCGGCGACAAGGTCATCTACTTGGCCACGTATGTGATGATCGGCACGTGGACTGTCGTGTTCGTTGTTGGAACAATCTACAATTTGACGCACGACGTCGTTGACTCAGCGTGGGCTTCATTCTGGAAACTCTACATCTATGTCGAGTTGCTAATCGCAGCTGTAGTCGTGGTGTGGTTTACAACCGGGGGCCTACGTGATCTAAGGTCGATGTTGCGCCGGTTGAGTTCCATGGAGAGGGACGATGCCGATGATGGTGTGGTGCGACCGACCGAGGAAGTCACAAGCGATGATGTTACGCAGATGGGATGACGACGCATGACTCTCGAGCGCAGTAGTCATAACCCGATACTCACTCGTCACGACATACCAGATATACCGCTAAGACTCACCGATGTTACATCGGTGTTCAACCCGGCAGCCGCTAGGTTCGGGGATGCGTACTTGTTGATGCTGCGCGTGCAGAGCAGAGGGCGCGAGACGTTCTTGTTGATGGCCGAGAGTGAGAATGGGGTTGAGTTCGCGGTCCGTCCTGAGTTGGTCGAATTTCGCGGGATGGGGGACCGGACAAGAGATGTCTATCACATCTACGATCCGAGGATCACTGAGATCGATGGTGTCCACTATGTCATGTTCGCGGCAGACATGGATGATGGATGCCGTCTGGGCGTGGGACTCACCAGGGATTTCGACTCGTTCGAGTTCGTCGGCTTCGGCGCAGACGAGGACGTACGTAATGGCGTCTTGTTTCCAGAGCGAATCGATGGTCACTATGTACGGCTCGATCGGCCCAACAGGGTCTCCTTGGAGGGTGGCCCAACCTCAGGGGACGAGATCTTTCTGTCGACATCGGATGATCTGGTGACCTGGACCCAGATTGCGTCGATAGCGCGTGGCCGACCGCACTATTGGGACGAGCGCATTGGTTCGGGACCGCCACCGATCAAGACCAGGGACGGCTGGCTGCACGTGTATCATGGAATAGCTACCCACTTTGGCGGCAGCAACATCTATCAAGCCGGTGTGATGCTGCTAGACCTGACCGACCCCACCCAGGTAGTGGCGCGTAGTCGGAACAACATTCTCGAGCCCAGAGAGATGTACGAGTTGGTGGGCCAAGTACCCAATGTCGTCTTCCCCAGTGGGGTGATTGTAGGTCGAGAAGACGAGGAAGGGTTTGCTGTTGCGGATAGTACTATCTCCATTTACTATGGCGCTGCCGATACCTGTATCGGCCTAGCCACCACACCGGTCGCAGACCTGATTGCGTCGTGCGTTGACTGAACCCACCGAGAAGCAGGGCAGCTATGTCCCCAGAGTGGCGTTCATTGTATCGCACACTCACTGGGATCGTGAGTGGTACCTGACCTTCGATCGGTTCAGGGTGAATCTCGTGCATGTCGTAGGGCAGGTTCTCGATGCATTGGAGCATGATGATGATTTTCAGCATTTTCTGTTGGATGGCCAAGCGATCATTCTCGAGGACTATCTGGAGATCTGCCCTGCAGACAGAGGGCGCATCGAGCGGCTGGTAAAGGCCGGCAAGTTGTCTGTGGGTCCATGGTACATACTGCCCGATGAGTTTCTGGTGAGTGCGGAAGCGACGGTGCGCAACATTCAGATCGGTCACCGGGTCGGTGGCGAGTACGGTGAGGTTCAGAAAGTTGGGTACATGCCCGACTCGTTCGGCCATATCGCACAGATGCCGCAGATTCTACGCAGCGCCGGGATCGACTCGTTCGTCTACAGTCGTGGCAACGGAGATGAAATAGACGCCGTGGGGCACGAGTACCTGTGGTCGGCGCCGGACGGCAGTGACGTGCTGGCGATCAATCAATGTGGCGGGTACTGCAACGCAGGTGGGTTGGGATATGATGAAGAATGGGAGGCCCACACCCAGCGGACGGTGGAACTGGACAAGGCAATTGAGAGAATTCGAAATCTGTTCGCGACAATGGGCGAGCTGTCCCAAGGCGATGTTTGTTTGATCAACAACGGATGCGATCACTTTCCGCCGCAGCGCAAGCTTGGGGCGATACTGGAGGCACTGGGAGCCGAGTTCCCCGACACCGAATTCCGACACGCCAGTCTGGGATCGTACTTGGATGCGGTGAAAGAAGCTGGTTTCGTGCAGCACAAACACAGTGGAGAACTGGTGCAGGGGCGGTTGCACCTTATTCTCTCTGGAGTCTGGTCGGCACGAATGTACCTGAAGCAGAAGAACGACCATGCTCAAAGAGTGCTGTCGTCGTATGCCGAACCGTTTTCCGCATACATGCACTTCATGCATAGCACGCCCTATCCCGCAGGGCTGATAGACCAGAGCTGGAAGCTACTCTTACAGAATCACCCTCATGACTCGATCTGTGGCTGCAGCACGGACGAGGTACACCGCCAGATGATGCCCCGCTTCAGTGGTGTGATCGATACGGGTGAGCAGATAATGAGAGGTCACCTGACTGGCCTGGCGCCAACGTTTGCACAGGCCAGCGCGGACGACGAGGCAACAACCATATGTGTCGCAAATCCGCTACCACAGGGTCGTACGGAGGTTGTCGAGCGTCTCGTCGTACTGCAATCGTCTGGGACTAATGTCGAGCGGCTATGCTTGGTCGATCAGGAGGATGTAGCAGTTCCGTTCGAGCTGGTGAATCACGAGTATGTGGAGAGGTTTTGGGGCATTGATTATCGCACGGAGTTGTACGGTGCAGTGCAACTCGAGTTGTTCCAGATATATCGCGCCAAGTTTGGCAAACGAATCATCCGCACCGAAGCTCAGAAGGACGTGAGTGACAGTTTCTTGACCATCCACTTCCTGGCAGAGCATCTGCCTGGCGTTGGTCATCGTCAGTACTACCTGCGCGAGCTTCTTGCTGAGGAGGCCGTTGACTCCACTATTGACGGGAGTGACGTGACGGTTGCGGGCAACAGCATAGAAAGTGAGTACTACGAGTTAATCGTTCATCAGAACGGGACGTTCGATCTGCTGGACAAGGCTACCGGCCACAGCTACTCGGGCCTCAACCGACTGGAAGACACTGAAGATGTGGGCGATGAGTACGACTACTCGCCCTGTCGTGACTCGCAAACGGTCACATCGAATCGAGTGAGCGGAACGATCAGGGTCGTGAAGGCCAGTAGGTTCTGGGGTCAGCTAGAGGTTGAGTATACGATGCAGTTGCCGTGTGCCATCGAGGATGATCGTAGTGGGCGGAGCAAGCAGTTGGTCGATTGTAGAGTCAGATCTAGAGTGGGCCTCAAAAAGGGTAGTCGTGCGGTCGAGGTCGAGCTGCAGCTTGAGAACCGTGCCGAGGACCACAGGCTGAGAGCGGAGTTCCCGACAACGGTGGCAACAGATACCGTGGTATCCGATGGTCACTTCTACATCAATCATCGACCCATTGACAAACCCGCCGGTGAGAACTGGAAGCAACCGCCGCAAGAGACTTACCCGCAGCAGGATTTCACGCTCGTGCAAGATGGTGAGCGGGGATTCGCGGTGCTGAACAAGGGGCTACCGGAAGTCCAGGCTAGCAGAAATGCTGATGGAGAAGTCACCCTCTCCCTGACTCTATTGCGTGCTGTGGGATGGTTGTCGCGGGATGACTTCGAAACGAGACGGTGTCAGAATGCGGGCCCGACGCTCTATACACCGGAAGCACAGTGTCCAGGGGAGCACCGCTTCGAGTATGCGGTTGTGCCCTTTATCGGAGACTACATTTCGGCTGACATCAAGGGGATCAGTCAACGATACCGGGTGCCGGTCATGGCCATCCAAGGTGTGGAGGACGGGCACGTGCCCGGTGCTAATGGACTCGTCCAGATGACGAGCCCGCGCACCTGCGTCAGCGCTGTCAAGAAGCATGATGTACGCGACACGTTGGAGATCAGGCTCTACAATCTCACTGGTGATGCAGTCGAAGAACGCCTGACGGTCGGGATGCCGGTAGCGGCTGCGTGGCTGCTGGATCTGTTGGGCCAGCGGTTGCAGAAGGTGCAACTGAGTGGAGAGCACGATCTGGTCTTGCCTTTGGGGCCTCATGAGATTGTGACGTTGGAACTGGAGGGGAACGGCCTCTAGTCAGATTACCCGCTCATGTGAGACGACGCCCGCTCACTTGTGTGACCAGGTTATCTACTCACTTGGTTACGTGTTGGAATGTCCCGCGCTGCTGGCGAACTTCTTCACCGTCTCTTAACTTCTACGCTTCATATCAGAGAGTGTTTTCAGGAGCTAGCCACTGTGTCATGGGACCACCACAGGGCACGCTCTGACGCCGCTCATGGCCGTACGGCTGTAATGCCGCCTGGACTGAATCACTGGTCGGGTGCTTGTGGCTGAACGGGGGCGTCTGACCGAGTCCTCCACACAACAGGAAATCGATCTTTCCCGACGCCGGTCGGCGCTACTGCATCTGAGTGCCGAACTCGCTGCAACGTTGGACGAGACCGAAGTGTGCCGGCGGGTCGTGCACGGTCTGCACGACAAATCTCTGGGATACGATTTCGTTGGTGTCTTCCTTACGGAGGACGCCACCGGTGACCGCGTGATGCGGGCCGGTGTGGGGTGGTCGGACATACCAGAGGATCTCCGGCTGCCACGGGAAGAGGGATTGAGTGCCCGGCCATTACAGGACGGAGCACTCCATTACACTCCGGACGTCACACGTGAGCCTCTGTATGTACCGGGACTGAGCAGTGGGTCGGAGGTGGACGTACCCCTGACTATCGATGGTCGTCCCGTTGGCGTCTTGGTGGTCGAGAGCGAGCATCCCAACGCCTTTGGCAAAGCCGACCTTGAGATTCTCACAGTCGCTGCCAACCAAGCCAGCATCGCAATAGCCCGCGCTCGCCTGCTCGAAGACCAGCGACGTCTGTTGGAAGCCGAACGCAGGCGCGCCAACGAACAACAGGCCCTACTCGAGACCATGTCGGATCTCTCTGCCGAACTCGAGCTGTCGAAGTTGCTCCAAGCAGTACTTGAGAGGGCCGTTTCGTTGCTCGGCGTGACTGCCGGCGAGTTGGCCATATTCGAGCAGGATACGCAAGAACTGGTCATCGTTGCCAATCACTCCACTGGGCAGGTTTCGATCGGCACTCGGCTCAAGGTCGGCGAAGGGGCGATGGGACGAGTAGCTCAGACCCATCAACCGCTCAACATCCCCGACTATCAGAAGTGGGCCGGACGTTCCGCGCAGTACGCGCAGGTGGAAGCTCACGCAGTGTTGGTAGTGCCACTTCTCATGGGTGGCCGACTAGTGGGTGCGATAAGCGTATGGGACTCCGACCGTGACAGGAGATTTGGCGTAGGAGACCTGCGTCTCGTGAACCTGTTCGCGCCGCAGGCGGCTGTAGCAATAGAGAACGCACGGCTATACACAAACGCCAGGCAGCAGAAGCAGTACTTCGAAGAGTTGGTGCGTAACAACCCGGTCGCGATCGTCACATTGAATGGCGATCACGATGTCGTCTCATGCAATCCGGCGTTCGAGAAGCTCTACGGGTACACGCAGGACGAGGTCATCGGCCATAACCTCGACGAGCTGATAACGACCGAAGCCACCAGGTCGGAGGCCGTCGCATACACAAAGCAGGCAGGCGACCACGCGGTGCAGGGGATCAGTCAGAGGCGGCGCAAGGATGGCAGCATGGTGGATGTGGAGGTTCTCGCCGTACCCGTGGTGCTGGATGGTGAGCGGGTTGGGCTAATGGGACTATACCACGACATCTCAGGGCTGTTGAGCGCCCGCAGGGATGCCGAGTCGGCGAACAGCGCCAAGAGCCAGTTCCTCGCTAGCATGAGCCATGAACTCCGCACCCCACTCAACGCTATCATCGGCTACAGCGAGATGCTGCAGGAGGACGCGGCTACCGCTGGGCAATCCGAGTTCATCCCGGACCTAGAGAAGATCCATTCGGCCGGCAAGCATCTACTCGCCCTCATCAATGATGTGCTCGATCTCTCCAAGATCGAGGCAGGCAAGATGGAACTCTATGTGGAAGCGTTTGAAACACGGCGGGTAGTTGAAGAGGTTGCGACTACTGTCCGACCTCTTATGCAGAAGAACTCCAACGTTCTTGAGCTGGACTGTGGTCCCGACTTGGGTGAGATGAAATCGGATGTGACGAGGTTGCGGCAAGTGCTACTCAACTTGCTCTCGAATGCGAGCAAGTTCACAGACGCAGGCAAGATCTCGCTTAAGGTCAGTCGCGAAATCCAAGGCCCAGGTGCACAAGACTGGGTGACGTTCACTGTGAGCGACACGGGCATTGGCATGACTCAGGAGCAAATGAGTCGCCTATTCCAGGCGTTTGCCCAGGCAGAGGCAGGTACGGCACGCAAATTTGGCGGAACAGGCCTTGGGCTGGCCATCAGTAGACGTTTTTGCGAGATGATGGGAGGAACCCTGACCGTGCAGAGTGAATTCGGACAGGGCTCAGCGTTCGCGATGCGTCTTCCTGCTACCGCCCCTGGGTCCGATGATGATCCGGCCGACGCGGGGGTCGTCTCGGAGAGTCCCAAGGCCGGTTCCGGCAGGGCTGGCACAGTGGTCGTTATCGACGACGATGCGGCCATGCGCAATCTCATGGGACGTTTCTTGCGAAAAGAAGGATTCCTCGTTGAGGAGGCGGCTGCGGGCGAAGCTGGACTGGAACTCGTTCGCAAAGTACGGCCCGATGTCATCACGCTCGATGTTGTAATGCCCGGGCTGGACGGATGGGCTGTCTTGGCGGCCCTCAAAGAAGATGCGGAACTTGCCGAGATCCCCGTCGTGATGCTGACGATAGTGGATGACAGGAATCTCGGATACGCGCTTGGCGCATCTGGGTACATGACAAAGCCGGTCGACCGCGACCGCCTTACGGAGGTGCTGCGCAGGTTCGGGGGCCGGAGTGACGACAGGCCGGTGCTGATAGTCGACGATGATGAGGCAACGCGGGGAGTGCTACGTCGGATGCTGGAAGGGGAAGGGTGGCCTGTAGTAGAGGCGGAAAACGGCATTGCGGCATTGGACCGGATATCCGATATGGAGCCGGCTTTGGTGCTCCTCGATTTGATGATGCCAGAGATGGACGGTTTCGAGTTCCTCGAAGTTCTCCGCGGAAAGAACGAATGGACCGTTCCGGTAGTGGTTCTGACGGCGAAAGATCTCTCCGAAGATGACAGACATCGGCTGAACGGTGGGGTCGAGAAGATCTTCAACAAGCGCAACCGAACTCAGGAGGAGTTTCTCACTGAGGTCCGTGAGTTGGTGGCCGGTCACATATCGTTTGGTAAGAGGTGCTGAGATGGAACGAGAGCCGAGGGTAGCCTCAGCCACTCAGGAGGTCGGAGCGGTGCGACGTCGTCAGGCGGCGTTGCTGAGGCTGAGCACGGCGATTGCGTCCGCGCAGCAGGAGGTTGACGTGTATCGATCCATGGTGAACGGCCTACACGACGAAGACCTGGGCTACAACTTCCTCGGTGTCTTCCTCTTGGACGACGAGACAGGTGATCGCGTGCTGCAGGCAAGTGTTGGATGGCCGGAGGCACCGCACGATTGGCATGTGCATCGCGGCGAAGGCTTGTCCGAACGGGCACTAGAGGATGGAGAGCTGCACTACACGCACGATGTGACCCGTGAGTCCCGGTACCTGGCAAGCCTGGCCAGTGGATCGGAGGTAGACGTTCCACTCCGAGTGGATGGGAAGACTATCGGTGTCCTCGTCGTGGAGAGTAGAGAACCGCACGCTTTTGGGGATGAGGATTTTGAGATACTAACCGCTGCGGCCAATCAGGCGAGTATCGCGATCGGGAGAGCACGCCTGTTTGCTGCCGAGCGCCAAAGGGCTGACGAACACAAGGCATTGCTGGATACAATGGGGGACCTCTCCTCGGAACTTGAACTGTCCAGAGTGCTACAAGCTGTCCTAGAGCGCGCTGTTACGCTGCTGGGTGTTACGGGTGGTGAGGTCGCCATCTATGATGAGGCAACGAGCAAGCTCGTTGTAGTTGCCAGTGAGAACATCGGTAAGGACTCAACTGGGACTAGCATCGCGCTGGGAGAAGGGGCGATGGGAACCGTCGCCCAAACACACGAGCCACTCATCATCCCATCATATCACGAGTGGTTGGGACAATCAGTTCAGTACGCTGATGTACTCGTGCATTCTGTCATGGCAGCCCCTCTCATGATCGGTCGTCGCCTGGTTGGTGCTATTGCAACAGTTCACTCAGATCCAGACCGGATCTTCAGCGATGAAGACCTCCGGCTTCTCAATATGTTCGCCCCGCAGGCGGCGATCGCCATTGAGAACGCGGGCCTGTACACGACTGCGCAGCGGCAGAAGAAGTACTTCGAGGAAGTACTGCTGAACAGCCCTGTCGCCATTGTGACGCTAGATCAAGAGCACAGGATCGTGTCGTGTAATCCGGCATTCGAGAAGCTGTTCGGCTACACACAGGACGAGGCGATCGACCGCTTGCTGGATGAGCTGATAACCACGGAGACAACGCGGTCCGAGGCTGTAGACTACACGACAGAGGCGCTCGACCACTCAGTGCGCGGCATTGGGCACCGGCGTCGTAAGGATGGCACGTTGGTTGAGGTTGAGATTTTGGGTGTGCCCGTGATTGTAGAGGGTGAGAGGGTGGGGTTGATGGGCCTGTACCACGACATCACAGAACTTCAGCGGGCACGGCGCGAAGCGGAAGACGCCAACAGTGCAAAGAGCCAGTTTCTCGCTAACATGAGCCACGAATTGCGCACGCCACTGAACGCCATCATCGGCTACAGTGAGATGTTGGAGGAAGAGGCTGAGGATGTTGGGCAGGATGCCTTCATTCCAGATCTGCAGAAGATCCATGCAGCCGGAAAACATCTACTGGCGCTCATCAATGAAGTGCTCGATCTATCGAAGATCGAGGCAGGGAAGATGGACCTCTACGTCGAAAGTTTCGACGTCGCGAGTACGGTCAACGAGGTAGCAACCACGGTCCGGCCACTGGTCGAGAAGAATGCGAACAAGCTCGAGGTAAGCTGCGCCGACGACGTGGGTGAGATGCACTCTGACCTGTTGAAGATCCGTCAGACCCTGCTCAACCTCTTGTCCAATGCCTCGAAGTTCACGAACGAGGGTGTAATCGAATTGACCGCGCACCGCGAGAACGGCGGCGAAGATGGTGACCGTATTGTCTTCACGGTCAAAGATACGGGAATCGGCATGACTCCGGAACAGATGGACCGCTTGTTTGAGGCCTTCTCGCAGGCCGATAGGTCGATCAGTAGGAGATACGGTGGCACCGGACTGGGTCTGGCCGTGACCCGGAGCTTCTGTCACTTGATGGGTGGTGATGTTGCTGTTGAGAGTGTCCCGGGAGAGGGATCCACTTTCACAGTTGAACTTCCTGCGACGCTCGGCCAACCCGAGCGTTCGGTTTGATGAAGCACGACATTTGGAGGCGGTAGATGGCGAAGATCTTGCTTGTCGAAGATAACGAAATGAACCGAGACATGTTGTCACGACGACTGCAACGAAAAGGATACGAAGTAGAGATTGCGGTAGACGGCTTAGAGGGGGTCGAGAAGGCGACAACCTCACGCTATGACGTGATTCTCATGGACATGAGCCTACCGGAGATCGATGGTTGGGAGGTGACCCGTCGCCTGCGAACGCAGGAGGGTATGCAACACACCCCTATTATAGCACTGACTGCGCACGCCATGGCTGGTGACCGAGAAAAGGCTATCGAAGCCGGCTGTGATGACTACGACACGAAACCGATTGAGTTGCCACGACTGCTTTCAAAGATTGAGGCACTGCTCGATGGGAGGCGAGAAGAGGCGTGAGCGTGGAAACAAGACTCAGTCCGGAGGAAGTTGCCGAGCTCCGCCATGACCTGCGAACGCCGGTCAATCTCATTGTGGGCTATTGTGAGATGTTGCTGGAGGACGCGACAGATCCTGACCTTGCCCAACGGAAGGCTGCACTCGAAGAAGCGCTTCAGGCAGTGAGGGATGCATTGGCAGTAATCGATACTACGGTGCCTGCCACGAGGGACAACCTGCGATCGACGGACGTAGTTCGGCTCAATGAGTCACTGCGAGGGCCTCAGGGCAGGATTCTCCAGGCCATTACTGTTTTGCTGGGTACCGATACCGCGTCTACCGATGAGGGGTTTGTGGCCGATCTGCTGCGAGTGAAGGCGGCCGCCGAGCAGCTTGCGGAGATCGGCCAACGCAGCAAGCCAACGTCCGACACGACAACCGACGCTATCTCTGAAGCCGGTGCCGTTAACGTACCAAACCGTTCACGCATTCTGGTTGTCGATGACATAGAGGCCAACCGGGACATCCTGGAACGCCGTCTGAGAAAGCAGGGTCATGAAGTTGACTGTGCAAATGGCGGTCAATCTGCCATGGATCTGATCGCCCAGCGACCGTACGACCTGGTCTTGTTGGATGTGATGATGCCGGATATCGATGGCTTCCAGGTGCTGCAACAAATCAAGGGGTCTTCAGAGACCCGTGACGTTCCTGTGATCATGATCTCGGCTTTGGATGATATGGCGAGCATAGTGCGCTGTATTGAACTCGGTGCCGAGGACTATCTTCCCAAGCCGTTTGATCCCGTACTGCTTCGGGCCCGCATCGCCGCATCGCTCGAGAGGAAGAGATTGCGCGATGGCGAGTTGGCGTATCTGAGTGAGGTGAACACGGTGATCGCTGCCGCCACGGCGGTTGAACGAGGGGACTACGAGTCAGAATCACTCTCCGGAGTTGGGTCGAGAAGCGACGAGTTGGGTCGGCTGGCCCGTGTGTTCGATTCCATGGCAGCGAAGGTGCGCTCGCGTGAACAGCGACTGCAGAACCAGGTGGATACGCTCAGGGCAGATATCGAGAGAACGAGGGGAGAGTCTTCCGGTTCGGATGACGAGGGCGAAAATGAGGGATTGAAGGCCGGCGAGGTGTTTGCCGGGCGCTACGACATTATTGGCATGCTCGGTCAGGGTGGGATGGGATCGGTCTACATGGCACGCGATAGAGAACTCGATGAGGATGTTGCCGTCAAAGTCCTTCGCACCGGACTGGTCTCGAATCCGTCGTTGGTTGACCGTTTCAAGACTGAGCTGCGTCTGACACGCCGCATCTCTCACCGGAATGTCGTTCGTACCTACGATCTGGGCGATTGCGATGGCGCATACTACATCACTATGGAGTATGTCGAAGGTGTTACGGTGCGAGAGTTGATCGACACACGGGGAACCGTCGGTGTGTCTTCCACTCTTGCAATCGCCACCCAGTTGGCAGAAGCGCTTGCTGTGGCCCATGAACAGGGAGTGATACACCGCGACATCAAGCCGCAAAACCTGCTACTCGATGGTGAGGGCGTTCTGAAGGTCATGGACTTCGGCGTCGCGCGTCTTGCGGAGCGCACCGACGGCGTCACCGAAACGGGTATGGTGGTTGGCACTCCGGCATACATGGCCCCTGAACAGTTGCTCGATGAGGATGTGGATGCCCGATCTGATCTGTATGCAGTGGGCGTTGTGCTGTATGAGTGCTTGACTGGGCGCTTGCCATTTGAGGCGAACTCGCCCGTGGCTTTGATTGCCAAGCTACTAATAGAGGATCCGCTAGACCCCGCGACACTTCAGACCGGAATACCTCCAGCTTTTTCATCGTTGATCTTGCGATTACTGACCAAAAGGCCGGAAGAAAGAGTCGGTAGCGCAACCGAGCTGGGGCAGCTTCTGGGACGGATAGATGATACGCCCGGCGGTGACGGATGAGCCTGGGCTACTAGGCGGACGATCCCGTAAATGGAACGGGAGGTGGTGTCGGCAGTAACACCCTCACGATGGTGCCTTTGCCAGGTTTGCTGTCGACCTTGATGGTTCCGCTGTGACCGCGAACCACACCCAGCACAGCCGCAAGTCCGAGCCCTCCTTCAGTGAACTTACGCGAGAACACGGGGTCAAACATCTTAGATTGTTCCTCAGCATCCATGCCTTTTCCGGAATCAGCCACCTCCACAAAGGCGTAAGGACCCTCCGGCAGGTCATCGTTGACGTAGGCCGAGTCCAGATAATCACGGTCTGCCTGCACTATTCCTGTCGTAATCGTGATCGTGCCAGATTCACCCGCAAGGGCTTCGGATGCATTG
>JAUVRV010000347.1 GCA_030597435.1 Gemmatimonadales bacterium
AGAGTGAGTTCCAGCTCGCCGCAGAGGGGGGGCGGGTCGGTGCATGCGTTGTGAAGATGAGGGCACCGATCGACCAGATAAGCCAAGCGCACGTGGCAGCACTGGCAACCCACATGGAAGCCGTAGCCGCCAAGCTCAACCGCGACCCCGTGATAATGCAGTTGACCGACTTGGAGCGGAGCGCCTCCCGGATGGTCCCGCAACCCACAGCCCGGGTCAAGGAAAAGGGTTACGGTGGCTGGAGAAGCTTCTTGCAGGAAGTGTCTCCGGAAGCCAGGCAGCAGTACCCCTATGGTCAGGGAGTGGCCAGCACAGGCGAAGTCAGCCTTCTCATCAACGGGAAGAACAGCGTGCTCGATATCAAGAAGATGCTCGACGCGCAGAATAGGACGACGTCGGACCTTCAGGCCATCATCAACTACATAGAGATCTTGAATATCGCGGGATTGGTGGAGATGTAGGGCCTGAATGTAGAATGTCGAATGTAGAACGGGGGTCGTGATGGAAGATCCCTGTTCTACATTCATCATTCATCATTCTACATTCTACATTCTATTTGGGTCTGTCTTCTCCAATTCAATCACCGTATTGAAAACGGCCTCGACCTCTTCCAGACCCATCATCACATTGGCAACGTTGTCACCGATCTCACCCGCGGCTAGCAGGTTGGTTGTCAGACCCTCCACGCTGCCGATACCGGCGGTCAAGCGCAACAACTCGAGCCGTATCGATTCGAGTGCGGCAACGACTTCGGCGAGTTGCCGTTCGGCGGTCTCGCGCATCTCCCGCAGGTCAGCGGGGAACTTCACATTACTCGGCAGGGCCGCGGCCGCCGCCTCGGAGAGCATGTTGATGGACTCACGTAACTGTCGCGCGTCGGCCTCGAGCTTGGAAACGGTGGCTGGGACGTTGCCCACGATCTTGCGCTGCTCCTTCGGGAGCGACTCGAATAGTGCTTCCGCAGCCAAGCCGATCTGTAGTTCGGTGGGACGGTGAGTAGCGCGGACCTCTGCGATCCTCTTGTGCAACCCGATGCCGCTCACCTTGAAGATCGCCTGACCCAATGGACCTTGCCAGAAACGCAGGCGCCGTTCGGCTTTCTTGAGCGCTCGCCGCTCTTCTTCCTGGCCTGTAGCGATTGAACTGGCCACGAATCCGGCGGCGGATACGCCGCCGATTGCCACCAGGGCCATGAGAATCGTGTCTTCGTACAGCGGCAACGGCAACCCAAGAACCGCACCCGCCAGCACCGTTGCCCACCAACCAGTCCAGGCTCCACCCATACCCATGAGCGAAATCTTGCGCAGGAGCGGCCGAATACGAGCAAACCCTTTCTTGGGTGGCTCCGGCGCTTCTTCCTTGCGTTGTTCCAAGTCCTGGCGTAGACCGATTTCCAAGTCTGCGACGGTGTTGCCAGATCCGAGCAACCGGCGCACGCGAGGCGGCACTAGCACAGTGGGAGCCCCCACGGCAAATGCAGTGAACACGGCAAGCAACACGGCCATTTCGGATACCTGGACAGTGGCCACGACCATCGGAAGGGCTGCCAATGACGCGAGCGTAAAATAGGCGGGTGCGTCACCACCTAGATCGATCGGGTCGTACAGGAACGACCGAACTGACACGGGAATCTGCTTACGCGCAGCCGCGACGGCGTCCAACGCCGCTGCAAATGTGTCGGCAGATTCGAAGCGATCGTCCGGAGTCTTCTTGAGGCACTTGTCTACTATCCGCGTCAGGCGCCGGGGTGCGTTACTCACTACAACCCCCACCGGCGGAACCGGGGCGTTGCGGACCTGGTCCAAGGTCGTAGTCAGACTCTCTGATTTGAATGGCAGGTCGCCCGACAACGCGTAATACGCCACCATACCCAGCGAGTAGAGATCGCTGCGATAGTCCAGCCGCTTGCCCGATGCCTGTTCGGGACTCATGAACTCGACCGTCCCGACTATCTCTCCGTCTTCCAGGACCTCGGAGTCGTCCACGATCCCGGCAATGCCGAAGTCGGCCACGAGGGCGCGGCCACTTCCCTCCTCCAACAGGATGTTGTCGGGCTTGATGTCGCGGTGGATTACACCTTGAGCGTGCGCGTAGCTCAGGGCAAAGCCGACCTCACGCAGCACGCGCGTACATACCGAGGGAGCCAGGGGGCCCAGCCGCCTAATCCGCTGGCCCAATGTCTCGCCCGCGATGTAGCTCATGGCGAAGAAAACAAAATCGCCGACCTCGTCCACCGAGTGGATCGGAACGATATTGGGGTGCGACAACTTCGCGGCGGTCCGCGCTTCGCGGATAAATCGCTCTCGCAACTCGGCGTTCTGGGCCAAGTGCTCCGGCAACACCTTGAGAGCTACGGGGCGATCGAGCCGGACATCGAGTGCGAGATACACGATGCCCATTCCGCCACGTCCCAGTTCGGTCTCGAGCGAGTACTTGCCGGCCAGCGCCTCTTGCAAGGCAAAAAAATGGGCATCCGGTTTGCTAACCGTGGATCTGTCGGCGTCGGTCATGGACCAGGGGTCTCCAAGTCTCTAGCAACAAGTATGGAACATAGTGTGCCCGGATCGGTTTAGCTCGTCCAGCATTGCACTGTCAACTCGTCGTGGTTGGCCGTCGCGTCTTTCGGCTTTCCCCAGGCTGCCGCCGGGGTTAGACTGGGAACTACGCAGCCTTCTCGGTGTCGTAAGAAGCCCGTGGCAGCTGCAACCACCGTTCAACGAATGCCCACGACGACATGACCGAAGACATCAGGGTCACAGTGTACCGTGCTGCCAGCGCACACGTCGACATCAAGGCGCGGCCGGGGGCACGGTTCGCCGAGGTGCGGGTCTGGCGCGGCGGCCGCTGGCCTGACTTGGTGAGTCGTTCCTATGCACGGCTGCGGAGGTGGATCCCGTGGTTCTCGCTCGAGCGTCAATCCTTGAGGGCGATGGAATTCATGAACGGGTTCGAGGAGTTACGCTTGAGCCAGCAGGAAATGCGGGACAAGGTGGCCGTCGCAGTGTTACTGGTCACCGAGGAAGTACGATAGTTGGGAGGAAGTGCGATAGTTGGACGGCCCGGCGGGGTAGCAACGGAACCGCAGCCGTCGGTTCCTATCGTTCATTCCGGGCTTGACGTTATCTTAAGTACAAGCTCAACACCGGAGGTGAGCAGGAACATGAACCGCCTCCTTCGACGAGCAGTTCTTACGCTTCTCGTCGCTGAAGCATTGGTGGTTTTCTCAACGCCACTGGCCGCCCAGCAAGCGGTGGTCCAAGCAGTGATGTTCTTCTCACCCACCTGCCCGCACTGTGAAGACGTAATCGAGGATCACTTCCCCATCTTCTTTGGGATCTATGGCGGTGAGCCCACTGTCTACATTGACCCAAGCATATCCGATGCTGACCGGTGCCTCTACCTGTTCTCCAACGGACAACTCGAGATCCTCCTGATCGACGCATCACGACAGTGTGGCACCGAGCTGTATATCGCATCCACTGATGCCCAGCACATTCCACCGCAACGCAGTGGAGTGCCGCGACTCGTCATGGGTGAGACAGTGCTGGTTGGGGGGGCGGAGATCCCGTCGAGGTTCCACGACCTGATGCGACAGGCGATGGCTAGTGGTGGACTCGGTTGGCCGTCGATACCTGGCTTGGAAAGCGCTGTCGCTGGCCTGCCACCGAGAATCGCTGCTACCGCCGATTCCCTAGTCTCAGAGTTTGCCGCCGACAGTGTCAGTCAGGCACAGACGGATACAGCTCTGACACAGGCTGATACGACCACACCGGCAGATACGCCTCAGGCGGATACGACGGCGATGGAGGCAGCCGATACCGCCGCAGCCAACGAAACCGAACTGGAGCAGCCAGAAGACACGGTCACGGCTGCGGTGAATACTGACACGACGGTCGCAGTCATTGAGCAGCCCCGAATCGAAGAGGATCCGGCT
>JAUVRV010000291.1 GCA_030597435.1 Gemmatimonadales bacterium
ATTTACATCCCTGACGCCCAGCTGTGGCAGCTATATCAGGATGAGAATGACTCGGTATCGGTGCGCATGATGACGCTGCTACCGCAAGCAGTGATCGACGACGACGAAGTCGAGACAACCGAGGATGTGATAAACGCCTACTACGAGGACAACCAAGAGGACTACCGGAGAGCGGCGCCGGCATACCTCAGTTATGTGACCACGTCCCGAGTACCCAACGCTACGGACTCGTCGGCGGCTCTCGACCGGGCACAATCGATCCTGGAAGAACTGCGTGATGGAGCGGACTTCGCAGAGATGGCCGCGCGGGAATCGGCGGACTCGGTCAGCCGCATGAACGGCGGCGACCTGGGGGAGGTAACACGGGGACAACACATCTCGATCTTTGCCGATGCAGCTATGGCGCTGGAGCCGGAAGAGATCTCGGAACCGGTGCTCACGACGTTTGGCTATCATATCATCAAGCTGCAGTCAAAAAGCGGAGATACGTATCAGGCAAGCCACATCCTGATTCCCGTGGAACTCGATGGTGACCACCTGACTGAGGTAGAATCGCGCGGCGATTCACTCGACCTGTATGGTGCCGAGCAGGCCGATCCGAGCGTACTCGACTCGGTAGCAGCGAGCATGGCACTCCAATTGACTGCAGCCGATCCACTCGTGGAGGGTCAGCGGCTACGCGTAGGCTTCGACCTCGTACCGGACGTAGGGGTTTGGGCCTTCGAGGCGCTCGAGGGCGAGACCTCACACGTGATCGAAAACGAGAGCGCGTTCTACCTGTTCAGACTCGATAGCCTGGTTCCAGAGGGTGTCGCTCCGCTCGAAGAGGTGCGCGGCCGGGTCACCTTCGAAGCCACCCTGGAGCTGAAGTGGGCCCAGACAGAAGAGTTGGCCGCCGCGGTGTATGAAGACCTCGAGTCCGGCGCCCCTTGGGAGGAAGTGGCAGATCGGCATGGACTGCGCTCGACCGAGTTGCTGCCGTTCACTCGCCTCGTACCCAATCCTGCTCTGTTCAACGCGCCGGGTGTGGTTGGCGCGGCATTCGGGCTGGAACTGGACCAACACAGCGGCCCGATCTACTCGGACCAGGCCATTTTCTTCATCCAGCCGATCTCGCGGCAGCTAGCGGACAGCGCGGCCTTCGCCGCAGAGATAGAGGCGTACCGGGAACGGGCGTTGTTGGCAGCGCGTCAATCACGCGTCCAGATGGCTCTGGCGGCGATCCGGGAGCGCGGCGAGGTAGATGACATGCGCCGCGAAGTTGCCCAGGCGTTGCGCGACGTGCCGCAGGATCTGTTTCCGGGCGGTCCGCTGGGATTTTGAGACCGGCGGCCTCGGCGGTCGTTTCAACAGGAAGACTGACCCCAGGCGTAAGCCTGGGGATTTGGCCGAAGGGTGGGAAGCGTTGACCCCAGACTGGAGCCTGGGGTTAGGAAGCCCTACTCGCTGAGCTTCTTAGGTTCCCCGTCGGAGGCCGAAGGTGCCGAGTCCATCTGTCGCGAGGTGGGGACCTCGTCGACATCGTTCTCGAGGCTGTGCTTCACCTCCTTCAGACTCTTCTTGAACTCTCGAATGCCCTTCCCCATCCCGGCACCCATCTCGGGTAGGCGTTTGGCGCCGAACACCAACAGCAGAATCATGAGGATGACGACAATCTCGGTCATGCCGAGGTTGAAAGGCATGGCAACCTCGCTAGAAAAGGGAGCGTGCCAACATATATGCCAGCACTATGCCAACAAGACCCAGTAGTGACACGTTCAGGGCCAGAGGGCCGACGGTGACACTCAGGATCAACAAGTCGATATAAAGCGGCCCGATCGACGGGGTCACGGTATAGGTGAAGAACTTCGTGGCCACAGCATTCGGGGGCAGGAACTGCCGCAGCAACTCCGAAAGGAACGCACCCAGCACGAAGCCCGTCGATAGAACTCCAATGTAAAACAATGGCCGGCGTGGTCCGATAGGCACGGTTCAACGCCTCCGCTCAATGGAATAGGTAATGCAATCGCGCAGCGCGTCGCGGGCTCGACCTGCCGGGACAGCATCCAACTCCGTTTCAGCCTGCATCGCGAACTCCTCAGCCCGTTCGTGTGCCGCAGCGATACCACCGCGGGCTTCGACGATCCGGATGATCGCATTGATGTCATCAGTCGCCGGTGTGAGGTCGGTCATGAGGTCCTCTACCCGCTGGCGCTCGGTCGGATCCATCTGCGGCAAGGCCGCTATCAGCGGCAAGGTGATCTTGTGTTCGCGCAAGTCTTGGCCGGTTGGTTTCCCGGTAACTGACTCGGTCGCGGTATAGTCGAGCAGGTCGTCGGCAATCTGGAATGCAGAGCCGAGGCAACTACCGTAACGCTCTAGGGCGTCTCTGTACTCGTCGCCACCGGCCAAGGCACCGACCTCGCACGATCCGGCCATGAGCGACGCCGTCTTCGAGTGTATCAGTTGCTCGTAGTCGTCCTGCGTGAAGCTGAGCAGGTCGTGGGCAACCACCTCGCGCATCTCTCCCACGGTCAGTTCGTTCGTCACGCGACTCATGATGCGCAGTGGTTCCAGAGAGTCGAGCCGAACCAGTTCCTCGATCGCTCGTGAGTAGAGGTAATCGCCCATGATCACGGCGATCTCATGACTGAATCGAGCGTTCACTGTTGGTTGACCGCGCCGCAGCGGCGAATGATCGACCGAGTCATCGTGTACCAGCGTCGCCACGTGGATCAATTCCACGATGGCGCCGAGTGTGAGTTCGCGCTTGCCGATCTGGCCAGTGGTCTGGGCAGACAGCAGGACCAACGTAGGGCGAAACATCTTGCCCTTGATACGCAGGAGATGCTGGTTGACTTCGTCGACCAGCGGGAAGTCGGCCCGGACGATCTGGCCCAGCTCACCAAACACCGCATCGAGTTCGGTGCGTACCGGCTCTTGAATCGCGGCCATTGAGACGCGTGCTACGCGGGACTCCGTGTTACTCAACTGTCCGCCTGAGCCAATTGCTTCACGCGTTGCTTGACGTCCTGAAAGTCGATATCGATGGCGAAGATGCGTTGGTAGTGTGACAGTGCCTGAGTGCCGTGCCCCTGTTTCTCTTCGCAGCGGCCGAGCCAGTATAGCAATCCGATTTTCTCGTCGTCACCACCTGCTTCCGCATCCACGGCCCGCTTCAACACGGTTGTTGCGACGGCAAACTGGCCCTTGTCGAAGAAACACAGGCCGAGTGCCTCGGCGGTCCTGAGCCGGTCCTGGGAACTTCGCAGCGCTTTCTGGAACTCGGATATGGCCTCGTCGAGTAGACCCATCTCTCGGAACGCCACTCCAAGGTCGTAGTGTGCCTGTGAATCGTCGAGTTCGATATTCGCGTCGATTCCCTTCTTGAACTCGGACAACATGGTCTGGAAATCGCGATCTTCATCGCCTGTGGGCTCATCGGGCTGGATCCGCATGCGCGTGTCGCGCGCTTGCTCCTCCTCGAGGATCAGAGCCCCGAGGTCGACGAAGCCAGAGGCACGGCTCTCAGACCCGGCGGTCAGGTCGGGCTCGGCGGTCACGGCGGGCTCAGGCTCGGTGGCTGTGGAGGGATCCGTGATCTCGGCGAGGTCCTCGGGGCCGAGCAACACAACCTCATCGTCCTCTTCATCTTCCTCTTCCTCTTCGAGTCCGACGGGTCCGACGGGTCCGACGGGTTCCTCGGGACCGGCGGGCTCGGGGCCGCCGGGTTCGGGCGCCTCCTCAACCATGAGCGTCAACGTATCCAGCGCCACCCTTGCTCTGTCGCTCCCGGGATCGTGCTCGAGAACCCTTTGATACACGACCCGAGCCCGTTCAACATCGCCGCTGCGCACCAGTGCATCGGCCAGTTGGAGATAGGCGGCGGCAAGCGCCTGTCTGTCATCCATCCGGTAGGCGTACTCGACACGCTTCTGGTGATGATGAACGCTGTTGGGCTCTAGCCGCAGGATCTCTTCCGCCACCGCCTGGGCATGTCGCCAATCTGACAGCCCTTCGTACGCGGTGACCGCGATCTCGAGTTCCTCCAGTCCTCTCTCCCGCTCACCCGACTCGATCAGAGCCTCGGCCAGCGCTCTGTGTGGATCAGGCGCACCGGGATCATCCAGCACCCTGGATTCCAACTCCGAGATGTCTGGCGCCGCTACCATTGGAGGCTCAGTTGGCTCCTCAACGGCGACTGCCACTGCCTCGTCCTCTCTCTCGGGCTCGGTGTCTTCCAGCTCGTACTCGGTCAGGAGTTCGGTCTCGGGTTGCTCATCTTCGGCAACGGCAGCTACGGAGTCCTCATCCTCGTCTTCGTCCTCCACCTCGTACTCTGCCAACAGTTCGAGATCATCATCTACGGATGCCGTGTCGAGTGCGACTGGCTCCGTGGCTACGTCGTCTTCAGAATCCGCAACATCGAGTTCGGCCAGCACGGCAACATCCGAGACCTCATCCGTATCAGCGGTGTCCCGGTCGTTGCCGGTGTCGAGCACCGGAAGATCAGCTAATGGCCCGGCGCCCGCGTCGTCTTCGGTCGGCTGCTCGAACTCGGGCACGGATTCGAATCCCTCGACGTCCAACTCCGGC
>JAUVRV010000069.1 GCA_030597435.1 Gemmatimonadales bacterium
CGAAGGTGCCGATGACTATATCAGAAAACCCATAGACCCGCCCAGGTTCGTTTCTCGTATCAAGGCAGCACTGCGACGTGCGGGAGGGTAGAGCAAGAGTATCTATCAGGGAGGTACGTTTGGCAATGCGCGAACGGTCCACCCTGGTGATCCAATAAGCCAAGCGGGCTGGGGATCGTGTGATTCCCCAGCCCGCTCATCTCTCCAGTTTCTTCCGCTGTCCTATGGTCTCCTACGAGTCGTTATCTTCGCCGAAGTACGGCCACCGCTTGGCCGTCGAACAGAAGTCCGAGAACCCCCGGAGGATGAAGGCCGCACGACCCTCGGTGCTGTCATCCGTGTTGGAGAACTCCGCGGTACCGAGCATGTCGGTCTGCTTGGTTGCATACGGCTGCTGGTCGACGGTGTCACACGTCTCTGCAGAGTCGGTTGCTGGCGCGACGACGACGTTGTTCTCGGTCGGGCAGTTGTGGTCGTCCGAGCCGGTGTGGTGACACTCGAGCGCCGGGTCGACGTCACCGGGGTGCGTGAACTCGTCTGGCGAACCGGACGAGCTTGTGCCGACGATGAGTTGGTCGAACGCTGGACCGGACTTACCCGGTCCCGTGATGTCGAGCGCGTCGTAGTCGCGGTGGGCGTCACGCGTCTAGCAGTGGACTGACGCTCGGCCCCGACCGTGGGGTTGCTGCTACCGACCGCCCTGCGGTCCGCAGCGTCTGTTACCCGGCGGGATGCAGGAGTCGTCCGCGCCGGTTGTTGCGGGAAGCTGCGTCGGCTCGACGTACCCGGGCTCCGTATTACCGGGCTAGTCGTGCGGCGTGGCGCGGTGTTGATCGTCCGGTTCGTGGGACTGGTACGCCGATCGGCCGTGTTTATTGTCCTGCCCGTGGAACTAGCACGCCGTCCCGCCGCGTCGACGGTTCTGCTGGTAGGGCTGGTACGCCGCGCCGCTGTTCCAACACCACGACTATTTGGTGAAACGCCGTTGCTACTGGCCAGCCGGCGAGAGCTGAGCCCGGCTGAGGACGCGTACACTCTACGTGATCTGCCTGCCGCGTTCCCCGGAGTGAACTGTGGAGTGTACCTCGATCTTCGGCTCGCATATCCGTAACCGGCGTACCCGTAGCCGCCCCGGTAGGGCGTTGCGACATAGTACGGTGATGGGTAGACGGGGCCGTAGTAGCCGTAGCCGTAGCGGTAGGGGTATCCCCCGTATCCGTAACCACCCCATCCCCAAGCGAATCCAACACTGAAGCCCCAGCCACCCCAGCCGAACCCGACACCGAATCCCCCGTATGGATAACCGTATCCGTACCACGGATCGTACCATCCGTAATGCGGATAACCCAGGAATGCATACCGCCGCCAACTGTAATACGCCGGATAATAGTATGCACCGAGACCAATGCCGACGTAGGTACCGCCGTAGTAATGGAGCGCCTGATTGCTCGTTTGGGCCACCACTTCACCCACACCGTATTGGGTCATGTCGTAGTCGAAATAGGCGCCCGACGCCATGGTGGATGCTATGTCCGTGAGATCGGCTTCGGCATCGTTGAATACGAGCCAGGTATCTGGCAGTCCGTAGTCCCAATGACCGTTGCGTACGAACTCGTCGAACCTGAACGGATCGCGGGAAAACGCGGCGTATACCGTACCGACACCACTCGAGGTGAAGACGCTGAAGGCCTCACGGTCACCTCGACCCCGGATTTCAAACTCGCTACCACCCCGCACGAAGTTGTCCTCGACGGGATCAACCGGAAACAAGACGCGTACGCGGCCATCCGGCTCGGCATGCAGCACGAGCAAATACCCGTCCGTCGCGACGCGCGTATTGACTCTGACACGGTCGCCCAGCCTCACGTCACGCCGATCGAGCCAGACCTGCACGGGAAGATCGGTTTGCTGTGTGAGCACTGCGGGCGCGGTGGCGTCAGCAGCGCCTGCTGCCGGGACCAAGAGCGAGAGGAGTGCGACGCTCAGCATAAATACCTCCAAGGTGCTGACGGCTGAACGCGTGCGACCTGTGGTGGAGTTGAGAGTGACAACCCAAAGGGCACCTATGCAAGTTGAGCTGCAGGCCCTCGATTCGCAACCGGCCACACGTGGGAGTGTCTAATACTCCGCTGCCTCAATACGGTAGCGAGATGTGTGCCAGAACGTAAGTCGTTGGTATGTAGAGCCTTAGAGTTTTGGTGTCGAGGTCGAAATGTCTCCATTCCGAGACGAGTTCGCCGTGAGAGGACGGCACCACGGCTAGCGACTCGGATGCACCGTGCTGCCTCTGACGATGTGCTCGTGACCGAAACGTGTGTTTATGTGGTCCACCGCTGAGGTCAGCTGCCTGTCACGCTCTCTTTCAAACGTAGATTCTTCGGGGTTCTCAAACAGCGACAGCTGATCGTTCTTCACAGTCTCATCGTCGAAATTCGAGAGTGCCACACCGAGTAGCCGCGCAGCGGTACGGCGCGCCTTGCGCAGTTTGCGGAGTAACTGGCGAGCTGTCTTGGCGATCGGCTGATCGGAGTCGACTGGTTGTTTCAAGGTCTGGCTTGCCTGCCGGGTAGTGAAGTCGGCGTCACGTAGCTTGACGGTCACGGTTCGGGCAAGACGGTTCTTCGATCGGAGTTCAGCAGCAACCCTGCTCGCGAGTCGGATCAACTCGCGGTCTAAATCACTGTCGTGATACAGGTCCGAAGCGAACGTCTCCTCGTGGCTCATGGACTTCGCTCTTGCCCGACTCACCACCGGTGACGTGTCGATGCCCAGCATTCGGCGGAACAACCACCGCCCGGTGCGATCGCCCAACCAGGATACCAAGACCTCCTCGTCCAACGCCAGCGCATCCTTGACGTCTCGCAAGTCATGTGTGGCCAATCGTTCCTGCAACCGTGGTCCTACGCCAGGGATATCTGCCAGTCTCTGCTGCGAGAGAAAGCTCGCCTCGTCACCCGGCGCCACCACGCAGATGCCGTTAGCTCCCCCACGATGTGGTTTTGCCTGTTTCGCCGCGAGCTTGGCGATGAACTTGGAAGTACCACCACCAATGGAAACGGCGATATCCGTTTCCTTGAGCACAGTCGCTCTGATACGTTGCGCGATTCCGGCGAGGGGCTCACCGGCGTAGAGTTCATCCGTACCGGTCATGTCGAGATAGAACTCATCGATGCTGGCGGGTTCGACTATGGGCGTGAATGCCTCGAGCGTCTTCCGGATCGCGCGACTCTTCTCGCGACATGCCTTGCCCGGGACCGACGCTCGGACGAGCCGGGGACACAAGCGCAGCGCCTGGGCCATTGGCATGCCCGATCTGATCCCAAAGGCTCTTGTTTCATACGAAGCGGAAGTCACGACTCCTCGGCCCTCCGCCGATCCTCCAACCACCAGTAACGGTTCCTTGCCAATCCCTTCAGGGTCCGTCAGTCTGGCCACCGCGACAAAGAAAGCATCGGCGTCTGCCAGGAGGATCTTCCGGTCACTCACCGTCGGCTCGTAGTGTCCTCTATCGATCGCCTCACGCGAGCTGGGAGAATCGGCCACACGAACTTGACCTTTACCCCGCGCTGAGTCTGAAACGGATCACCGGGCAGGGGTGACCGCACGCTGGCATAGTGCACGGCCACTACGCGCTCATCCAGGTCTATGAGAGGTCCGCCGCTTCCGCCTACGGTAGTGGATGCGGTATGGATGACCTCTCTGCCCGTGGTGTCACTGATACTGCCGTTCGTCACCAATGGCTGGATCAGGCGTCTCTGCGCCAACTGCTCGGCGAGTCGTCGGGCGTCGCCACCGGCGCGCTGCATCATGACGCCCCGTTCCTCGCGGTCCACCCGGAACAGTAGGTTCTGAACTCCGGTGGGATAACCGATCAACACCAGGTCATCACCCGGCTTGGCGGCGTGAATGTCGGATGCCAACGGGAGGGTAGGGGCGTCGACTCTGGGACCGAGGATTCTCAAGAGAGCGACATCTGCGTTGCTGGCAGTAGCTTCGACCACCAACTGGTGGGCGTCACCACCGGGCGGGGAAAAAGCTCTCAAGTCTATGAATTGACCCTTAACACCCAGTCCGTTCGCATTCATCGCCCGGAGTTGCTCGTCCTCGTCCCAAGGGATCGCCACGTGGCGGTTCGTGAGGAGGAATCCAGCCGTGTCAATTAGAAATCCCGTCGCTGTGCCCTGATGCTGAACCGGCGGACCCGGGCCGCCAAACGTGATGCTGGGTACCGACTGTCCGGCTGCTGCCGGAGACATCTCGATGCCACCGCGTCCGTCGACCACGTAGCGCAACAGCTCGCTGCCGTTCTGCTGCACGTAACCGTACGTGAACACAATGAGAGCAACACCACGGCTATACTCGCGAATCGCTGCGGGGTCGATCCTCGGATCGAGTTGTTCGCTCTCGACTACAGTCCGTAGAGAATCCGCTTGTGCTTGCACTACCGCCAGGTCTTGTTCCAACGCTGATCTGGAGGCCTGTTCGGCAGCCAGCGAAACGGACAGATCGCTCAGTGTTTTCTCGAGGCTGGCTCTGGCGCGCTGTTGGACAATGACGATGGTTGTGATGGCGCCGATGGTCACAGCCGCCACGGCCATGAGCCAACGACGCGTTCGTTTGCTCCGCCTTACCACCATCACCACCATCTCCCGGGTAGTGGTGAGGGCCCTCGAGGCGGTGCTCAGGGAACCAACAGGTGCCTCGGCCGGCTTTGTGCGGCGCAATATCTCGGCAGCCTCGGCCAGGTCTTGCGGGTCGAGGGTGGGGGAAGCATCTATGACGGCTCTCAGGATGAAGCGTGCCCCGGGCCCTCCAGCCCCGAACTGGACCCGATCACCGTCCTGAAGTTCCCGCTCCGTGCTCTTCTCCGCGTTGACGAACGTCGCATTGCGGCTGCCGTCGTCGCGTAGGACGTACTGCCCGTCCCGATACAGCAGCGTCGCATGCATCGCTGACACCAGGACGTCTTCCGAGCCGAACCTGATGGTACGGTCGGACTTCCGGCCTATGGACTCGTCTTCTTCCTTGAGGTCATAGGCCGTGCCTGCGCGACTTCCAGTGAGAAACACCAGTCTTGCTGTCATCCAGCCTCCGGGAGCGCCCGTGCGCCTGAGGGGAGCGTAAGCGAAGGGAGGTCGGAGTGTCAAGCTCTCCTCCCCTGAAACCAGAACTCTCCCCGACTCGTAGTACCCTATGCAACTCTTGGAACTCCAAAGGGATACGACCATGAAGCCCGTACGCAGACTGTTCGTCTCGATTGGTGCGCCTTTGATCCTGATTGTGGGCTTGGGTGCGGTCTGGGCCTACCGTCAAGGCGCCGACCTGGTACAGCAGATCGAAACATGGGGGAACGAGCTGGAACACAGCTCGGAACCGGTGGTGCTGCAGGTGTCCGGTTTCCCGATCATATCTACCATGTATGTCGACGGCGATAGGATCGGCAAAGTCGACCGCATCGTGGTACTGCGCCATGCGCCAGGAGACGTCGACAGTCTCCGGATCGTGGTGAATGTCGATGATGCAGCACGACTGAAGCACCTGAGCGAATGCAATCTCCATCTGGATCCGGATGCCCTGGACAACACGTTCCCGCTCGATGGGTGGAAGCAGCTCATGAGCTGCGTCTACGAGACGGACGGTCTCGTGCCATTTGGCAGCGTGGTATTCGAGGGATCCGGGCACGAGGTGCAGCTCCTGTTGGACGAACATGACCTGCCGTGCGATCACATGAGCAACGCAGAGGCCTGCGACAACAAACGCGATCTACGAGTAGAGATGCGGCGGCTGCGTGACGAGATCCGGATCGAAGTGAAGAAAGGCGTGAGGGCGAGAAGTAGGTAGTTACAGAGATTAGGAGGGGAAGAGGGGGAAGGAGGGGAAGAGGATCGGTTAGCTTCTTCCCCTCCTTCGTCTTCATCACCTTCTGATCAGTCTCCTTCCCCTGCTTCCCCTTCTTCCCCTCCTTCCCCTCCTTTACATTCCCGGCCATGACTGACCCCATCGTAAAGACTACCACCTGCCCCCTCGACTGCCCCGACAGCTGTGCGCTGGAAGTGACCGTCGGAGCAGCCGGTGTGGAGCGGATCGATGGCAGTCGGGACCACCCGCTAACTGCGGGCTTCATCTGTGGGAAGGTGCGCCAGTTTGGCAAGAGGCTGAACCACCGGGACCGGCTGCTGCACCCCTTGCGTCGGGTGGGTGAGAAGGGTGCGGGGGAGTTCCAACGTGTGACATGGGACGACGCCGTCGAGGAAATTACCGATCGATTCAGTAAGATCCGGGCCGAGTGGGGCAGCGAGGCCATCCTGCCGTACAACTACGGCGGATCGAACGGACTCCTGACAGATGGGTTCCTGGACGACCTCTACTTCGCGCGGCTTGGTGCCTCTCGGTTGGCCAAGACATTGTGTGCGGCTCCCACGACAACGGTAGCTGTCGGGATGTATGGCAAGATGCCGGGTGTTGCGTTCGAGGACTATGCTCACGCCAAGTGCATAATTGTGTGGGGAGCCAACCCCAAGACTTCGAATATCCATCTGGTGCCATTCCTGAAGCGGGCCAAGGAACTTGGTGCCTTCATCGCAGTCGTAGATCCCGTGCGGAACCTCTCCGCAAAGGAAGCGGACCTCCATTTGGCAGTACGACCGGGAACCGATCTGCCGGTGGCGCTGGCACTCATCAAGTTGCTGCACGATGCCGACAAGTTGGACCAGGCTTTCATTGATCAGCACACACGGAACGTCGACCCGTTGCTCCGAGCCGCGAGTGAATGGCCCGTGCTGCGGGCCGCGGCCGAGGCGGGAGTGTCTGAATCGGATATCCGGAAATTGGCTGATGTCTATGCCGCCAGTACACCGGCAGTCGTTCGGTGCGGTTGGGGTTTGGAACGCAACCGGAACGGAGGACAGGCGGTGGCAGCCGTGCTGGCGCTACCGGCACTGACCGGAAAGTTCGGGGTCCGCGGCGGTGGCTACACCTTGAGTAATAGCGGGGCTGCACAGTTTGACTCGAGCAAGCTGTTTGACATTTCCGGTTGGAACAGCCGCACGATCAACATGACGCAACTTGGTGCCGCGTTGAATGGAGCATGTGATCCGCCAATCAAGGGTCTCTTCGTATACAACTGTAATCCTGCGATTACAGCACCCGACCAAGCGACAGTGTTACGAGGCTTGCGTCGCGATGATCTGTTCACCGTCGTGCACGAGCAGGTAATGACCGACACTGCCGTGTATGCGGACATCGTGTTGCCGGCAACCACTTTCCTGGAGCATAGCGACCTGAGGGTCTCATATGGCAACTACTCATTGGGCGGAATACGACCGGTGGTCGATCCGCGGGGAGAAGCCTTGTCCAATCCCGAGGTGTTTGCCCGCCTGGGTGACGCGATGGGCTTCACTGATGCGGCCTTCGGATGGGACGCTGACACCATGTTCCGCGAGGTAGCCGGTGCCGTGACTCTCAACTCGGTAGCCGTGGATCATAGACCGTTGGCCGAGGGTAGGTTCGAGTACTACCGGTATCCCGAGAAGACGCCGGTACAGTTCGAGAGTGTGTTTCCCCGTACGCCGGACGGGATCGTCGATCTCTGTCCGCCGCAACTGGGGGAACGTCCGTATGCTCACCATCAGATTGGTGGGAACGGATACCCGCTGCAGTTCATCAGTCCCGCTAGCTCGAAGCTAATCTCCAGCACTTTCGGTGAGTTCAATCTGGACGACCTACGGGTGACGGTTCACCCCGTTGACGCCGAGTCGAGAAACATCGCCACCGGTGACGACGTCCGGGTCCACAACGACCTGGGTGAGGTGGTGTGCGCGGTGAGCGTCAGTGACAGTGTGAGGGTGGGAGTCGTGTCAATGCCAAAGGGCGCATGGTTGAGGTCATCCCGGAATGGCTTGACGGCGTCGGCGTTGTGCCCGGCACATGTGAATGAGGTTGGTGGCGGAGCGTGCTACAATGATGCCTGGGTTGAGGTGGAGAGGATCGGTTAAGGGGGAACGGGGAAGGGGGAACGGTTACCATTCTAATCCGTTCCCCATTCCTTGCTCGCCGCTCCCTATTCCGTGCTAGTTCTCCGGATCCAAGATCTTGTCGATTCTCACAATCACATCTTCGAAGTGCAGTCTATCCGTGCGCGTGATGTTGCGCCCCAGAGCCTGCTGCACCTGACTCCTCAGCCTGACGAGTTCCCCCCGCACGAACGGCCTGATGTCTGATTGAGATACATCAACGTTGGTTCCGTACGCACTGAAGAAGCCACCTGAGGGAAACGTTCCGGGCTCTTCGGTCATGAGGTAGTTGAGACGCTCCAAGTATCCGCGCTGTAGATTGCGTCTGAACGTGTCTGTACGGCGGCCAGTGCGTAGCTCGGTCCAAATCGAGCCTCGCAGGTCGGTCAGCATTGCGCCCAGGGTGTACGCCTCACTGCCATGCAGGGTTTCTGCTTCGATGAGACGCTGCATGCGGCCCGGATCGAGTATCATGTTGACGACCCGGACCTGGATTCCCCGGATCCGCTCCACAGCTCCCACGTTCTCGATGCGCGAGAGTATCTCCTGATCCAGCATCCATGTGGGCGTAGCGAACGTCTGTTGTGCGAAGAATTGCATGGCCCGTTGCTGGGTCTCCTTGGGGACGATCTCGTAGACAGGACCCTCCTGGCCATACGTCTTGGAAATTTGTGTGACACCACCGATGTTGGTGGCAACGTGGCCCATGTATCGGTTCCACTGAGCTATCACCTGACCGTATAACTCCTCCAACTCACTGTAGTCTTCTGCGTCCTGATGGGTCCATTCCATGAGGTTGGAAACCGTCACCTTCAGATTCTCTATGCCGAAGTCGCTGGCGCGCATCGCATCATCGCCGATCGCCTCCGTCTGCGAGGTCGGATCGATGCCGCTGCCTCCGCCGTAGTGGTAGTTGGGATCGTCGTAGCGCTCCAAGATCCACGCGTTCGGAGTCTCGCGTTCCTCGTCCGGCGATTGGGCTCCCTCTATCGGTCGATAGCCCCAGTTGATTGAGTACTTGTCATAGGGACCAATGCCGGGCATGAAGCAAACGCCTTCGTCCCCCGGTTGCGCAACGTAGTTGAACCGCGCGTAGTCCATTATCGAGGGGGCCGTTCCCATCGAACAAGTGAAGCTTGCCGACCGTAGCGAGTCGACGGGGTAGGCGGCGCTCGCCTTCATGTTGTGAGGTAGACCGAGCGTGTGTCCAACTTCGTGTGCCGCGACGAAGCGAATCAGGTTGCCCATGACCTCGTCGTCGAACTTCAACCGGCGTGCTTCTGGGTTCGCTGCGGCCGTCTGAATGAAGTACCAGTTGCGCAATAGCCGTAACACGTTCTGGAACCACCCAATGTCGCTCTCCAGGATCTCTCCGGTTCGCGGGTCGTGCACGTGTGGTCCGTATGCGTTCTGCACGGGCGAAGAGAACCAGCGGATCACCGAGTAACGTACGTCCTCCGGACTGAACTCCGGATCCTCTTCCGGTGATGGGGCATACCTACCGATTATGGCGTTTTTGAATCCGGCTGCCTCGAACGCCTGGTTCCACTCTTCGATCCCCTGCTTCAGGTATGGCCGCCACTTCTCGGGTGTAGCGCGATCGATGTAGTACACAATCGGCTTCACGGGCTCGACCAGTTCGCCACGCCGGAATGCATCCCAGTCCTTTGGCTCCAATCG
Source organism: Gemmatimonadales bacterium (assembly GCA_030597435.1). Taxonomy (GTDB): domain Bacteria; phylum Gemmatimonadota; class Gemmatimonadetes; order Gemmatimonadales; family GWC2-71-9. Next base: position 9,693 of record JAUVRV010000069.1, read on the forward strand.
CCAACGTGTTATGTAGCGTCGCTGTGC
>JAUVRV010000153.1 GCA_030597435.1 Gemmatimonadales bacterium
GAATAGCCGTTCGAGGCACGCTCCCAAGAGTGTCCCGGCGGTGTTGTTTGCCGCGATTGCGCTGGCCGTGTTTGCCGCCTGCGACACACCGGGCGTCACACTGGTCGACCCCGACATCGCCACCGGGCAGGACAGTGTCAAATTCCACGTCAGCCTGGAGGACTCCTTGCTGGCTCAAGCGCTCGGCTGGGAGAACGGCGTGCCTGGAGCGGAGGTGCAGCTACATCGTACTGTTGACCCATTCCAACCGCACATTCTCCACACCGATTCGGCTGGCAATGCATACATATCGAACCTGCTGCCCGGGTTGTACAAGATTGCAGGGTATAGAGTGTTCAGCGAAGACGAGACCGGGCCGACGGGCGGAGTCGTACGTGCATTCGGCGACGGCTTCAAGCAGAGCCTCGGCGGAACTGGTAAGGTGACTTTGACCCTGGCAGCGGATGAGCCGGGTTCTCTGGTGATCAGCGAGGTATACGACGGTGGTGGGATCAATACAGTCCTAGATTATCATTGGGCGCAATATGCGGAGCTGTACAACAACTCAGACACGACCGTTTACTTGGACGGTATGCTGTGGGGCAGTGGGTTCGGTTGGGGTGGCGCTGCGGTGTTCACATGTGAGGAGCAAGTGGGATTCCGGGAGGATCCAGCCGGGGTTTGGTCCCAACAGTTTCATCAGTTCCCTGGTACGGGTGCCGATTATCCGGTCGCCCCCGGGCAGGTAATCACTATTGCGCTGGACGCAGTGGATCACTCGCAAGTACACCCGAGCCTCCCCGACCTATCGAACGCGGATTTTGAATTGGAGGGTTCTTCCGACCCTGATAACCCGGACGTCCCGAACATGCCAAACATGGGCCCCTACGTACATCCACTTGGCCATGGCATGCCCATGGCTCCAAACGCGGCGGTCGTCTTCCTTGCGCAGCGAGTCGATGTAGCCAGCCTGGAAAGTGGGTTAACCCTGCTCGCGCGCAGGTACATGCGGATCCCGACGGAACGTATCCTGGACGGGAGGACCGGTCAATATGAGACGCCTGACTCGGACCCGGCACCATATATAGCGAAATACTATTGCATGAACTGGGTTAGTCGCGAGTTCGATCGTCTGGAAGGAGTGTGGTACCGGCCAGGTGACGATAATCGAAGTTCGATGCACCGCAGGGTGCTGCGCAGCGCGGCTGGGCGCCTAATCCTGCAGGACCTAAACATATCCCGGTTGGACCTCGTCATTGGGCAGTATAGTCCCGGTAGGATCGTGTACTGATTCTCAAAGACGGACGAGGACGGGCTGGGACGGTCGAAGACGGTCAAAACAAGGACGGCCTGGGACGGCCAAAGACGATGCAAGACGATGAAGGCCACATGCGCACCTTAAAGCCAGCTGTAGTGCGGGCGGTTACGGTAGTCGCTTTCGCCACCCTCGCCGCCTGCGACACCCCCGGCGTTACGCTGGTCGACCCCGATGTCGCTAATCCCGACGACAAGGGCACCACGATCCACGTGACGTTGGAAGACTCTGCTCTGGCCGAGGCACTCGGCTGGTCGCAAGGCGTGCCCAACGCACTCGTGCAGTTGCACCGTCACATCGATCCCTTCAGGCCCGACACGCTCTACACGGATTCCACGGGTCACGTTTCTGTGACGGACCTGCTACCAGGCTTCTACCGCGTCGCGGCGTATCGAATCCTCGCGGGTGAGCAATCGGACACGTCGACCCGGGCATTCGGCGGTGGGTTCAAGACAAACCTGCCTACGACCATCGAGATCGGGATGGCTGCCGACCGAGCCGGCTCGTTAGTGATCAGCGAACTGTTCTCCACCGGCACTGGGCCTGACGGAGTGTATTACTCGTGGGGAGGTTTCTTCGAGCTGTCCACCAACTCGGAGACCACCGTCTACCTGGATGGCCTGGTGTTGGGATGGGCACACGGTCGCAGCGGATCTGCCTTGCACACCTGTGATGAGCTACGCCCGTTTCGTGAGGACCCGCTGGGTCTTTGGTCTCTAGAGTTCCATCAGTTTCCCGGTAGCGGCACGGATTTCCCGGTTTCGCCCGGCCAGGCCATTACCGTCGCCCTGGATGCGGTGGATCACTCCGTCGTGCATCCGGTCTTTCCCGATCTCTCCCAAGCAGATTTCGAGTTGGAAGGAACCGCCGACCCGGACAACCCCGACGTACCGAACCTACCAACCGTGGGCCTGGGTCATAATCTCCTGGGTCACGGAATGATCATCAGCAGCTCGAAGGTCTACTTCCTTGCCCAACCAGTGGACCCGACCAGCCTGGAGACGGCCATTATTCTGGATGGAAACAGAAAGGCGCGTATCCCTGCCGACCGGGTCATTGACGTAGTTCACGGGGCAGGCGTCAATCTCTATGCTGGATCAACCCTCACGCCCAATCAGGAATGCCGCTGGGTGAACAGGTCGTTCGACCGTCTTGGTCACGCCTTCTACCGGCCGGGTACTGACTTCCGTGACCCCGTTTTTGCCACATGGTCACTGCAGCGCCGGGTTCTGAGACTGACGGAAGCAGGCCGCCCAATCCTGCAGGACGTGAACACGTCTTTCCTCGATTTCTCAGTTGCGAGGCGGAGTCCGGGATGGATCGACTTCTCAGTAACCGCCGAAATCCCATCCGGACTCCGCTCGTCCAATCCGAGCTCCTAATATGGCGTCACTTCTCAGGGCACAGGCAATAATCCGGCCCCATGAGGCAACTGCCACCGAACTCGCACTGATACTCGGCGCAGAGGCTGTCACAGAAATCTCCTGGGTGAGGCCTATACTTGCACGATATCGGTGGCGGCTGGGTACAGGTTAGACAACCCATCGCCTCACTTGCTCCGAACGCCAGTGCGGCGATGATTCCTGCGGCAAGTAATGTATTCCGGAGCAGCTTCAGCCTGGTGCGCATTATGACCTCCTTGATTGTGTACAGCTATGGGGCCCTGCAGGTCCCGGTATCACTCGAGAGCGATGGCGCGGCCCTCACACAGTACAACGATTGAAGCACCCCGATTCTGACAGGCTACCTGGCCTCCCTGCGCCGCGGTCCGCGTTCATCCGCTCCCTCCGCGCAAGTCCGCGGCCCTGCGGCTGTCAGAATCCACCTCCCTTGATCGTTATACATCCTGAGGGGTACTGTACCCCTGAAGGGAGCCGAGCTTGCCCTCTCGACACACGCAATCAGCACCACCGAGTGGCCGTTCCAGCCACGCTCCGAAGTGTGTCTCGGTGGTGTGGCTAGCCGCTATTGCGCTGGTGGCCTGCGCCGCATGCGACACGCCGGGCGTGACCCTGATCGACCCGGATGTATCCGACGACGACGATCGCAGCTTGACCGTCACGGTTCAGCTCGAGGACACGGCGCTGGCGCAAGTACTCGCCTGGGAGAACGGTGTCCCAGAAGCCCAGGTGTTGCTCAACCGAGTGGGCGACGAATTCGATCCGATCGTGCTGCAGACGGACTCGACGGGAACTGCCAAGCTCCAGATGCTTCTGCCGGGGCAATACCGTATAGCTGCACAGAGGGTGTTGCGGGAAGACGAAGCGGGTGCAGCCGGTGTTGTCGTAAGGGCATTCGGAGACGGCCGCATAGCCAGTCTGAGTGCACCGGCTGTGCTGGAGCTCGCGCTGCGAGCGGACCAGGCCGGTTCGATCGTGGTCAGTGAGGTCCTACCCGGCGTTACCCCTATGATAGGCCGCTACGATTGGTACCAGTACTTCGAGCTGTACAACAACTCGGACACCACGGTATACCTGGACGCGATGCTATGGGGGAAGGCATGGGAGCTGATTAAGGATTATGACGCGTTCCCGTGTCAAGTGACGGAACGGTGGCGAAACGATTCCCTTGGTGTATGGGCAATGTACATACACAGGTTTCCCGGTACTGGTGCTGACTATCCCGTTGGACCGGGAGAGATAGTGACCGTTGCCCTGGACGCGATAGACCATTCGACTGTCAACCCTCTGTTTCCCGATCTCACATCAGCAGATTTCGAACTCGAAGGTAGTGCAGATCCTGACAACCCGGATGTGCCCAACATGCCCCAAGTAGGTCCGTCGCACTATCACCGGGGTCATGGATTGCAGCTGTATCGCGGCGTGTGGTTTCTCTCGCTCCCTTTGGAAGTCGAATCGCTCGTGACTTTGATTGATCCCTTTGGTGGCCGGGAGTGGGTGCGGATTCCATCGCCCGCACTGGTTGACGTGGTGATGTGGGATTTCATGCTGCCGATCGATGACAATTTCGTCGCTCCGTGTACCCTACCGGTGCCACGCATGCTAGACAGACTTGCGGCCGCCGTCCCCAACATTGCGTTCGAGCACGGGATATCGATGCACCGCAAAGGACTGCGCATGAACCACGGTCGTATTCTACTACACGATGTGAACGTCTCGTTTGTGGATTTCGTACAGGCCGCTCTTACACCGGGGTCAATTGAAGCCGACTCAATTCCTTGGCCTCGATAGTCGTGGCCATTGGAGCACCAGCAATCGCGTTGCGCACCTCGTGCGCCTGCGTAGCGGAGCATCTGTGCGTCGAGCCAGCCGCAGCACCGAATTGGTGTGGAGCCCACGAAAGATCTGTGCGCTCCACACCGTTTCATGTGCTGCGGTAGGCCCGACTCTACTTCTCGAGGCAAAGGCAGCAGTCCAAACCGGTGAGACACTCACCACCGTAGGGGTAACCATTCGTGACGCAGAAGCCCACGCAATCAACCCCTGACTGCGGGTAGTATTTGCACGAGTGTGGTGGCAGTGGTGTGCACGGACTGCCAGCGAGCGCTTGGGTCGTCCCGAATACAAGTGCTGCGGCTACCGCCAGTGCAGATGTGAATTTGGGGAGAGCTTTGATCCTAGAGAGCATTGTTGCCTCCTAGCTGAGTTAGTTGACTCCTGGAACCAGCCCGGTCGCTGGGCCCAGACCGCTGTCCAGTTCAGTCATGTAATCGATTCGATGGTTCGTTAATCGACACTGGGACCGCGTCGACGATGGAGTCGATGGCACTGGCGCCGGTCACCGCACCGGGGGTTGCGGCGCAGCTGGCGTGCCTCGATACGCGCTCCCGCTACTGTACAACGATTGAAGCAGCCCGATTCTGACGGGCCTCCCCGGCCTCCCTTCGCCGCGGTCCGCGGTCATCCGCCTTCGTCCGCGCCAGCGGCGGCCCTACGGCGGTCAGAATTCACCCCTTGATCGTTATCCATCCTGATCAAGAGCCGTGAGAGACAACGACAGCGGCAACATCCCCGTGCAGGACGAGGTCTTGTGTCGGCCTCATAGACCGCCGAGCGGCGTAGAGCGGGTGTTTGGCGACGGGCTCAGACAGCAGCTCACCAACAGAGTCGATCTGGCTATGCGCATTGATGAAGCAGGATCGCTGGTGATCAGCGAGTTCTACTCCGGCGGAGGCACTCCTGAGATCCAATACGGATGGGACAGATTCTGGGAACTGTACAACAACTCTGATACCACGATCTACCTGGACGGTATGCTGCTGGGTTACGCATTCGGTCACTTCGGGTCTGCGCTGCACACATGTGCGGAGCAGCAACCGTACCGTGAGGACCCCCTCGGCCTGGTGTCCCGGGCGTTCCACCAGTTTCCGGGTGCGGGGCAGGATCATCCAATAGTACCTGGACAGGCCGTCGTCATCGCGCTCGACGCAGTAGATCACTCACAGGTACATCCCACACTGCCAGACCTATCACATGCTGATTTCGAGTTGGAGGGCGCGGCCGACACGGACAACCCCGATGTGCCCAACATGCCATCCGTTGGACCGATGGACCATCCCTATGGTCACGGCATGCTCGCGCATGAGAGGAGCGTGAAATTCGTAGCCATGCGGGCAGACCCGGCAAGTCTACCGACTGTGACCGTTGATGTATACCCCTTCAGGCGGATACCCACTGACCTGATCCTAGACGTTCAGCACGCCGGTCTGATGGACCCCAAATCAGCTCCACACCCGATTCTCGTGCACTTTTGTCACCGCTGGGTGAATCGGGAATTCGAGCGCCTCGAGGCGGCAGGCTACAGGCTGGGTGATAACGACAACACTACGTCGCTGCACCGCAGGATCTTGCGACACGCTCCAGATGGCCGTCCAATATTGCAGGATCTGAACGTGTCCTACTTTGATTTCGTGGCCGGGAGGTACAGCCACCGTACCATCGAGTACACCCCCCCCAATGGGCAACATCGCGCTCCTCAAGAACACAGATGCAGGAAGCTGCCGATTACATGGTCGAGGTGTGAGCGGAACCCCAGTGCCACAGGAGGCTGCGCTCTTGTACCGCGAGAAACCTGGGCGTGACTATTTCTCAGGGCAGAGACAGTAGTCAGGGCCGGTGAGACACTGCCCCGGGGCGCAGTAATACTCTTGGCACAATTGTGCACAGAATCCAGGTCCCTCATACTTGCACGATGTTGGTGGCGGTTGCGTGCACGTCAGGCACCCCGTCGCCTCCTTGGCACCGAACGCCAATGCCGTGACAATACCTGCGGCAAGCAATGCATTACGGAGCAGCTTCAGCCTGTTACGCATTATGACCTCCTGGCTCGTGTCAGCTAAGGGGCCTGGCGGCCCCAGTCTCACACGAGAGTGACGCCGCGCGGCCC
>JAUVRV010000374.1 GCA_030597435.1 Gemmatimonadales bacterium
CACCTACCGTGCCCTTTTCCCTTTTCCCTTTTCCCCAGCCCGTTACTTTCTCTTCATGGCAACCGACCACATCGCGACCCTCCGCCAAACGATCCCCCGCATCCGGCATCTTCTGTCCCAACTCGAGCCGACGTATCAACTCGAAACTGTTGCTGAAATCAATGCGGCGTTCCTCGAACGGAACGAGATTCGTGCCGTGCTGTGGGATGTGGATGGAACATTGATGGCGTACCACGGTGACGACGTGGATCCGGAATTCCCTCATATCAGAGCGCTGTTCCGAAATGGGCCGGCACGTCACGCGATCCTCTCGAACTGCGACGAGGTCCGGTTCGATGAATTGGCCCGCATGTTCCCAGAAGTGCCATTGCTGCGAGGATACTCGGCGCCGCGTGAATCGGTATTCCGCTTCCGGCTCCATGAGATCGACACGCATTCTCCCGCGGATGTCGAGCACCTTCTTGCGACAGGTGGCAGGCAGATCCGCAAACCGAGCGGTGAGTTGATCGAGTACGGTATGGAAGTATTGGAAGAGACGGATCAGCAAGCGGTGCTAATGGTGGGCGACCAATACCTCACGGACATTGCGTCGGCAAACCTCGCAGGCACCCGTTCCGCCAAGGTGAAAACATTCAGACGGGACACGTTTCCAAGGTCAATCCGCACGAGCCAACTGCTCGAGACCCTGATTTACCGTTTGTTCCGCAAGAGGAAGATGGGACAATGAGATGATTCACTCTATCCGAATACCCGCCGCCGAGTTCAAGGCACGGTCGGAAGCACTACTCGAACACGTGAAACAGGCACACCTGTCAGGCATCGTTCTGTTCGATAACGTGAACATCCTCTACTTCACGGGGTTCGCTTTCATTCCCACCGAACGACCAATGGCCTTCGCGATGAATGCCGGCGGTGAACGAGCCCTGTACGTGCCGCGGCTCGAGGTAGAGCATGCCCAGTCGGCGACCGCAGTCGATCGGGTAGGCCATTACTTGGAGTATCCCGGTGACCCCCACCCCATGTCCGGATTCAAGGATATGCTAGCTGAAATGGGTATCGGGACGACAAACACCAGCGGCCTCGGCGCCGATCTGGACGGCTATCCGTGGATCTTCGGTTACGAAGGCCCCACGCTGACAGAGCTAACCGACGCACGCGTTGTCAACGTACAGGCCGCGGTCAATCGACTTCAGGCTGTGAAGAGTGAAGCGGAGCTGAAACTGATCCGGGAGAGCTGCAAGTGGGCCAACTTGGCTCACACGTTGCTGCAGCGGTACACCGCGGCGGGTGAGACTGAAACGAGTGTGAGCATACGTGCTAGTCACGAGGCCACATTGGCGATGCTCGATGCCATTGGTCCGATCTTCCACGCACAGAGTTGGCCCGAGACCGGACCCCGCGCAGAATATCGAGGACAGATCGGGCGCAGCGGGACGGTACCTCACACGTTGGCAAACAACATCACGTTCCAGGCGGGGGATGTGCTCGTGTCGGAGGCTTCGTGCCCGGTGTGGGCATACACGTCGGAACTCGAGCGCACCATGTTTGTCGGTGAGCCAAGCAAGAAGCAACGAGAGATGTTCGGCCACGTGATGGCAGCTCAGGATGTGGGCTTCTCAAAATTGAAACCCGGCATCAAGTGCAGCGACGTGGACACTGCCGTCCGGAAGTATTACGAAGACCATAACCTGATGCCCTATTGGAAGCATCATACTGGGCATTGGATCGGACTGCGCTATCACGAGGGGCCGTTCCTGGATACCGGCGATCACACCGTCATCCGTGAAGGCATGGTGTTCACAGTCGAGCCTGGTTTCTACGTACCCGACCTAGGTGGTTTCCGCCATTCCGACACGGTCGCCATTACCGCGGACGGAATCGAGGTACTGACGTATTACCCAAGGGATTGGGGGAGCTTGGTGGTTGCTTCCGAATCAACCACAAAGAGGGGCCGTCTCACCGACGGCCCCTGAACCACTCCGGATGGATCTGACTTGCAGCCTTTAGCCCCCTACCTTCTTCAAGGTCACGCCATAGCTGAACGGGTCGGTGGGCGGAGTGACATTCCAGTCCTCGAGTGAGTGCGAGCCGTCTGACCGAAACCGCAACACATACTCGCCGGCCGGAAGCACGATCGTCCCGTTGAACAGCCTGTTCTTGTCGCCACCGCCCGCGTGTTCCGACGTGTTGTACGTCATCTCCCACACCGCGCGTCCCGTCTCCGCGTTCTCGATCCAGGCGAAGTCGTGCATCTCTCCGAAGGACCCTTCACCGATGGCATAGACATGGATCTTCGTCTCTTCGTCCAAGCTGAATTTCTGGCTCCGGTTCTCGTCGTCGCGGATACCGGTCAAGAGCGCCACAATCGCCGGATCAGATGCCGGTACGTACGGCCCAACAGCGTCGCCACGGGCTACGCCGTCCGGAGTCAGCAGGGTTATTCCCCAGGCTTCCGGGTGGTGCGGCTTGCTGTCATTCCAGTCGGACCAGGAGTGGGAATCATCGGATACGTAGTAGACCAGGTAGCTCCCGGCCTCCAGGCTGATCACTTCATCCACCTGGCGGTTCTTGGTCGCCCCACCGGCGTGCTCGGTGGCTTGCAGGTCCATCTCCCACACCGTCTCACGAGTGTCGGCATCCAAGATCAACCCATAGTCGTGCATCTGACCGCCCGTGCCCTCACCCATCGCATAGACCCTGACGTCCATCGAACGTTTCAATGTGAACCCTTCGGAGGCTACCTCGTGGTCGCCGATGCCGGTCAACGATAGAAACGAGCCCGCTAGCGGCGGCGGCGGGGGTTTCTCGATCTTCACCCGCACCTCGTCCAATTCCAGGGGCGTCTGGATGACCCTGATGATGGTCTCTTTGTGAGTCTTGCCGTACGTAACGGCAGCTATGGCTCCCACGACCAGGATGACAGGGATCCCAGCCCAGAGTAAGCGTCCGAATGGCATTGGCGCGGTCCACCTTTCCCGGGATGTGCCTTCTCAGCACATGATTGCCCAAATATCTGTGGTTATCAGTACGGGACGGGAACCCAATAAGTTCCGCATCGGGGACGGGCTCGGAACGAGAACCGACGATGAGCTGAGAGAACTGCTACGGGGCCTGCTATAACTCCGTAAATGACCACGGTGACGGCACCTATGGGTTTGACGACACGCCTGTGATCGACTACGTTGTATCAGGTAACACAGCCCTAGTTGGGGCCGAGCAAGCACGAACGTCGACGGGGGATCCGGGCACGATCGGAATCCCCTTTTTGTTGACATTTGACACGCTGCGCGTCGAAGGCGTAGCAGCCCGACGCAGGGGCAACAATCCGCGGGAGTGTAGTCGGTTGGTACGGCATCACCGCGCCCCGGCCACATCAACACATAGGGAGTACGGCAATGCGTACCAAGGGAACCGTCAAGTGGTTCAACGACAGCAAGGGTTTCGGATTCATCACTCGTGAGGACGGTGGTAAGGACTGTTTCGTCCATCACACCGCGATCCCGGGTGGCGGCTTCAAGTC
>JAUVRV010000180.1 GCA_030597435.1 Gemmatimonadales bacterium
CAACCGCCTGCTGGCAGTCGGCGGCGACACTCACGTCTCCTGTTAGAAACGTTCCCCTCCCACCGGCACCGTTCATGTCTTGCACCGCCGACTCACCACCCGCTCGGTCCAAGTCGAACACCAGCACCGCCGCACCCTCCTGAGCAAACAGCAGCGCTGTCGCTCGTCCGATGCCCGACGAGCCACCGGTGACTATCGCAGCCTTGTTAGCCAGAACTCCTCTTCCCACGTTCAGGTCACTCCCCAATCCCTCGCCAATCTCGTCTGAAAAACTGCACGTGTCCGCAGTTATTGCATGCCTCGATGTGCCACGGCGAGCTTTCCGGATCGTCCTTGCGATAATCCGTCGCATCACGCGTCACGTAGTACCCCTGCAGACACACGATACAGACACGGTCGGAATCCGACCGGCGGTCTCCGGTAGGTTGTATTGCCTGCGACATTGCGCTTCTCTCCATCAGCGACTGCGTGCCAGCCAATCATTCAATGACTTTGATTGGCTACGGCTTCCCGGTCTCCCGGTTCCCCGGTTACCGTTCCCCGTTCCCTTTTCCCCTTTGCACTCCCCGGGCCGTCAATCATACTACCAACCGCGTACCACCGCGAGACGCTGAGCGGCGGGTTCTCACCGACTACTCCACCAACGCCTATCCGCACCTGGCGGCGCATTATTCCACATCTGTTCCGCTGTGATCCCCACAAACTCGCTGTAGCTCAAGTCCTCTCCTGATCCGGTAGGACTGTGGCCGATGAAGCAGTGTGGTCGGCGCCAGCCGTACTCAAAGGTCGCCTCGGCCGGAGGATTCGTCGTTGAATCCAGAAAGTCCTGCAGCAGATAGACAGCCTCGTTCAGGTAGTAGCTATCCATATCACCGGTGGCAACGTGGATCTTGCCCCGCAGTTTGGGGCCAAGCGTCTCCCAGTTCTGTTGTAGATAGTGATTGATGTCGTAGCGTTCCCGCCAGTACTCCGCCACCTCGTGGTCGATCACCCCGGTCTCCATGTTCCACATCGGTTGCGGGTACCCATCGGGACCCACTGGTGAGAACAACGCTTCCCACACCGCCCACTGACCGCCGGACCGTGAGTTGGGTCCCTTGGCCAGCTCGTAGAGGTTCTCTTGCCGCATAGTGTTTCTGATGTTTCCGTCGGGTCGCCGTGCGTTCGGGCGCTCTACACGATGCCACTCATACTCCGTGAAATAGGCGTTGTCGTCTTCATAGATGTTGACGATCTGGTAATAGTGGAAATCGACCGGATCGGGGCACCAGGCCCACGTACCGCCGAAATCGTCGGGGTAGTAGACCTGCAACGCGAGTGCTTCCCAGCCACCGGTCGAGCCACCGGCGAGCACCCGGGCCCAAGACTCGCCTATACCGCGGAACTGCTGTTCGATATGTGGGATCAGCTCTTGGACGATGGCGTCGCCCGATGGCCCCATGTTCGCCGAGTTGATGTCGTACGATGTGTCATAGAAGGGGTTGGCTTCGCGGAACGTCACGCCCAACACGCGTGGGGAGTCGTCGCCGAGCCAGTACTGCGACAGATCTGCCGCTCTTCCGCTGGCAGCATCTTGCGTGAATCCAAACGGCGCCCGACGGCCAGGGAAGTGTCCCTGCATGTAGATCACGGGGTACTTCACGTTCGGTTCTTCGTCGAATCCTTTTGGGAGGAGCACGTTGGCACCGATATACATGTCCCGACCCCAAAACTCCGACAGCAGTTCACTCCGGATCTTGACGAACTTCACCCACTCGGTGTCACGCGGATTGCCCTGCTGCAGCACTTCCCCATCGAGTAGCGGCTCGATTGGATGAATGACCTCGCTGAGGTCCAAGGTAAACGTGCCACCCTGGTCGGGGTCGAGCATCAGGCGCTGAGGCTCGCTGTACACGTTACCGGGAGCACGCCACAGGCTCTGTCCTGCACCGGAATTGAGATGCATCTCGACTGTGTGACCGTCGGCTCTTTCGAACCGAGTGTACACAGAGAGAAACGCCTGGACGGAGTACTCACCCGCGGGTAGGTCCCGCAACGACTCGAGAGGATATCCCACAATGCCCGCGTCATCGGCGTCCAGGTTAACGACGGCTGAGGGTCGCAGGTCGCGGACGTCTTTGCCCCAGAACGGCACGCCCGTCACTCCGACCTGTTGCCGCGGCTCGCGTCGAGTGTTGCGTGTGACGATGACGAACGCACGTCCAACCACCGGTACGTCCAGGCCGAGATCTGATATCTCGGCGGCAGCCGCCTCACCTAATCGGAGTTGAAAACGGAACGGCGTTTGAGCCGCTTCGCCCTGTGACGAGAAATTCAGCACCAGCGGGACACACACTGCCAATAGAGCAACCATTAGTAAACTACGGGACCGACCAGACACAGAAGTCTCCTTTTTGGGCATACGGAACCACCGTACGATCACGTGGTCAGGACCTGTCCTTCTCCAGCAATTCACGCATCCGACTGAACCTGGACCGATCGTTTGGATCGGGAGCAGGATACTCCAATCCGAGTCGCTCCAGAGTCTCAACGATCAGCTCGGCGACTACCGTCCGCATGTACGGCTTGCTGTCGGCGGGAATGGCATACCACGGGGCCCAGCTACGAGACGTGGCGTTGAGTGCGTCCTCATAGGCCACCATGTATTGATCCCATAATTGCCGTTCCTCGCAATCACTCACTGCGAACTTCCAGTTCTTTTCAGGATCATCCAGTCGAGCTATGAAGCGTTGACATTGCTCTTCCCGCGACACGTTGAGCCAGAACTTGAGAACGACGGTTCCGTTCCTCGCGAGGTGTTTCTCGTGATCCCGGATCGATTCCAACCGCTCCTGCCAGATCGCTGCCTCGTCGACGACCGGCAATCGCTGCGATTCGAGTACTTCCGGGTGCACCCTTACAACGAGCACCTCCTCGTAGTAGCTGCGGTTGAACACTCCGATCCGGCCACGTTCGGGGAGATTGCGACACGTCCGCCACAGGAAGTCGTGGTCGAGTTCTTCTTTGGAGGGCTGCTTGAACGAAAAGACCTGGCAACCGGCCGGGTTGACACCGGTCAGCACAGCCCGGATGGTGCTGTCCTTGCCTGCTGCGTCCATCGCCTGGAAAACCAGCAAGACGGAGTAGCGATCGTGGGCGTACAGAGCGCGTTGCAGTTCGCTCAACCGCTTTGTCGCGCTGGCGAGTCTCGCCTTGAGCTGCTTTTTGCCTGGGGCACCCTTTGGCTTGCCCGTGGGCTGGCGCGCAACGCTGAATGACCCGTCGCTGAGTACGAGGTACGGACTGTCTACGGCTTCGAACACGCAACCTCCATTGCGTTCAGGAAGTCGAGCAACCGAAAATGCACAGTGGAAAGGATACAACAAGTCCCGGCATGGGGTACCCCGCACCGGGACTCACCGCCACGGACTACGACCTAAACAACGCCGTACGCCATCATGGCGTCTGCCACCTTCACAAAGCCCGCTATGTTGGCGCCCTTCACATAGTTGACCCAGCCACCCTCATCACCGTACTCCACGCACTTGATATGGATATTCTGCATGATCTCGACCAGCTTGCTGTCCACCTCATCGCGAGACCAGCTGATGCGCAAGGCGTTCTGGCTCTGCTCCAGACCCGACACGGCCACACCACCCGCGTTGGCTGCTTTGCCGGGGCCGTACATGATCTTGTTCTCGAGGTACACCTTCACCGCGTCGAGATCTGACGGCATGTTGGCTCCTTCAGCCACACCGGTGCAGCCATTCTTCACCAGCTCTTCGGCTTCCTTACCATTGATCTCGTTCTCGGTTGCACTGGGGAAAGCGAGGTCACAGGGTACCACCCAGGGCCGCTTGCCCGCGTGGTACTCGCAGCCGAACTTCTCGGCGTATTCCGAGATCCGGCCACGGCGCACTTCCTTGAGGTCTTTGATCCAATCGAGCTTCTCAGGCGTGATGCCGTCGGGATCATGGATGAAGCCCGCGGAGTCCGAGGCCGTCACGGCCTTGGCACCCAATTGGGTCAGCTTCTCGATCGTGTAGAGAGCCACGTTGCCCGACCCGGAAACCGTGCAGGTCTTGCCCTCGAGGCCGTCACCGCGGTGTTCCAGCATGTTCTGCATGAAGTACACGGTACCATAGCCTGTCGCCTCTGTGCGGATGAGGCTGCCACCGAAGCTCAGGCCCTTGCCTGTGAGGATACCGGTCCATCTGTTCTCCATGCGCTTATACTGGCCGAACAGGTAGCTGATCTCGCGGGCGCCGACGCCGATGTCACCGGCTGGTATGTCAGTATCCTCACCGATGTGCCTGTGCAACTCGACCATCAGCGATTGGCAGAAACGCATGACCTCACGGTCCGACTTGCCCTTGGGATCGAAGTTGGCACCACCCTTGGCACCACCCATCGGCAGACCGGTCAGGCTGTTCTTGAAGACTTGCTCGAATCCCAGGAACTTGAGCACGCTGAGATTCACGGACGGGTGGAAACGCAATCCGCCCTTGTAGGGGCCGATGCTGTTGTTGAATTGCACACGCCATGCGCGGTCGGCACGGATTTCACCGTTGTCATCCTCCCATGTCACGCGGAAGATGATGATCCGATCCGGCTCGGTCATGCGCTCCAAGATCTTCTCCTTGCCGTAGTCCGGGTGATCGAGGTAGTAGGGCATCAGGCTCTGGGCAACTTCCTGCACGGCCTGAATGAACTCCGACTGACCGGCGTTACGCTGTATCACACCTTCCATGAAACGCTTTACTGCAACGTCAACTTTTGATGGCATCTAAACCTCTCCGTTTCGATGCAGGGTTCAGCTCCCGCCGCCCCCGTAGACGCACTGTAAATGGCGTCGCGGCTGCAACAATCATTGATATGGCGGGGTCCAAGGCTGTCCGACGAAAGGTCGGTAGGGAATGCTGAAGTGAGAATTGAGTGAAGGCCACTTACTACTACTCCCCAGATCCATATTGGGGTGGACATATAACGCGGGGTGCTTCATCCGACTTTCCCCGCGACAAAAGCATCGTGGAATGTACACAGTTCCGGTCCGAAATGTGTGCCTAATGCGCACCGGTTTGGGACTGGGGTGTCAGGATGGGTCCCGGGACAGTGCTACGGCTTCTAAGCACTGGCTTCACGACAGGCAGTCAGGCGCAGCTCACCCTCAGACACGGTCAGGAAGACAAACTCGATCCCCGGTGTGGACCATATAACTCATTGTCTGACAACTCCTTACAGGAGATGATCAACAGTGGCCACGCCGTGGCAACTTGGTCTACTCTTGGGGATGTGTGGGATCAGGCGGGGCAGGTTCTGATCGCAACGCTCTTGCGACAAATCGTGCAATGCACTTGCCGCACGATACCGCCGTCTCTGCGCATAGGAGGACCAAGCATCAAGTGACCCTGGCACGCGGGACAGGCCACGCGCATGGCCGGATCGCAAATCATGCTTCTGATCTCACCCGCCTCGGCATCGTCATATGCATCCACGGACTGGCGTCGTTCGATCCGTTCTCGCCGATCCGCACCACTACGGCGGTCGAGTATGACAGGGAAGGACACACACCGTCTGTCTCCGAACGAGCGGCGCTCGGGAGCGCTTCGCAGGTCGGATAGAAACCGCTTCACTCCTTCGTATCGCAGCTGTGTGTGCTTGAGTACCACTCTACCCTCTCAATCGAGACTAGTAGATCCCTCCCGTATAAAGTGCGACCATGGGACGTGGTCTGGCTAGGGCTTCACGCACCTCAAGAGATCTGCCCAATCAGCCGATCCTGTTGTTGAGTAAGCAGGTCCAGGCGAACGTCGATGCGGCGCTTGCCGAGGAAAACGCGACGGACAGTCAAGCCAATCGCTTTGACTGACCCGCCACAACAATTACTTTACGCCTCTCAGGAGGGCTAGACCTAACTGGTAAGGCAGCGGTCTTGAAAACCGCCGGGAGCAATCCCATCGGGGTTCGAGTCCCCGGCCCTCCGTAAGGACTTACGAGCTTCATAGCCCGGGCACCACCTGCCGTTGGGCATAGATTTGGGCATAAGCTCCGAAAAAGGCCCGCCTGCCATTACAGAACCGCCCGAACTCCTGGAACAGGTAAGAGAGCTCTACAACGGGAGATGGCAAACAGATAGGAGGGTGCGAGAACTCGAAAAC
>JAUVRV010000324.1 GCA_030597435.1 Gemmatimonadales bacterium
GCGGCGGCCGCATATTGCAACCAGCGGGTACTCCCCAGGGCCTGTTGGAACGTGCCGCGGCTGAGTACGCTCACATACTCGACCGTGATCATCATGACGGCTACGAAGGCCGTTATCATCAATGCGGCGGAGAGCTGTGTCTGAAAGAGCGTGATCATGATCTCAGACAAGGGTGAACGTGGTACAAAGATCAGGGGCATGCATCACACTGACGATGCCATGGCAAGCGGGAGTATCCCCGCGAGCGGAAAACTACTACGGCTGGTAACGTGCGGTCCAATGGCCATGCCGCTCGGCATACCAGAAGTAGGTAAACAATTCAAGAGGAGGCCGCAATATGAGGCGGACAGCGCTTCTTGTGAGTCTTGTTTCGCTGGCGATTGTGACAGCTTGTGCCACAATGAGTGTCAACGCGTACTTCGATGCGCAATCCGACTACGCCAGCTATCGAACATACAGATGGGAACCGGCCGAGTCACCTCCGACCGGTGACCCACGGCTCGACGCCAGCCCCTTCTTCGATTCCCGTGTTCGATCCTCCGTGGAGAGGGAGCTTGCCACCAAAGGCCTACGGCAGGTTGCTTCAGACTCCGCCGACCTGCTGGTTCACTATCACGTCAGCATCCGAGACAAGGTGGAAGTATTCAGCGCCGATAGGGAGTACGGGTACGAATTCGGACCTGAGGACCAAGTACATGAGTACGAAGAGGGAACCCTGGTGCTCGACATTGTGGATGCGCGGTCCGCGCGTGTGATATGGCGGGGATGGGTACAGACAGACGTTGAGGGTGTAGTGGGCAATCCTCAGAAGATGGAACAGCGGATCGAGAAGGTTGTACGGCTCATGCTGGAGCGACTCCCGGCCGTTTCTGAGGCAGCTGGCATCCCAGACACGGCCGGGTAGCGCAATCAGTAGAGGCTGTCCCCAGTGATCTGGATTCTGCGGGTACTCCATGGCGACGACTCGACCATTTGAAGTGTATGCCGCGGCAACCTATCGAGAAGCAACGTTCCTAGACAGCCTCCAAAGCCTGCTCCAGATCGGCGATGAGGTCATCCGCATTCTCGATACCTACAGAGTAGCGCACGAGCCCGTCGGCGAAGCCGGCGGCTTCGCGTGCCTTCCTCGACATCGCGGCGTGTGTCATGGATGCTGGGTGTTCAATGAGCGTCTCCACACCCCCGAGGGAGACAGCCAACGTGGCAAGTTTGACGTGGTTCATGAGCCGCCGGCCGGCCTCCAATCCTCCCTTCATCTCGAAGCTGATCATGCTGCCAAACCCGCGCATCTGGAGTCTGGCCAGCTCGTGTTGCGGGTGCGAGGGAAGGCCGATATACCGAACGCTCTGGATCTTGGGATGGGTTTCCAGCCACCGCGCGATAGCCTGGGCTCCAGCCTGGGCTTGCTCCACTCGAATCCCGAGGGTCTTGAGCCCCCGGAGCACCAAGAAGGCCTGGTGGGGATCCATACTGCAACCCATGTGCACCATTACGTCCCTCAGACGTTGAAGGACCTCATCGTCCGTCGCCACGAGGATGCCCCCGACAACGTCCGCGTGGCCGTTGATGAACTTGGTGACTGAGTGGAGCACCACGTCCGCTCCCAGATCCAAGGGATTCTGCAGGTAGGGACTGGCGAAGGTGTTGTCCACGGCCAGGAGACTCCCGTGATCGTGGGCGATCTTCGCGGCTCCCGCTATATCGGTCACCTGCATCGCGGGGTTCGAGGGGGTCTCCACGTAGACGAGTCGCGTTTCGGGTCGGATGGCCTGGCGCAGGTTGTCCAGGGCCGAGGTATCCACGAACGACGCACCGATCCCGAACCTCGAGAAGTGCTTCTCGATGAGACCCCGGCTGGGTCCGTACACCGACGCAGTACTCACCGCGTGCGCGCCCATCTCGAGTAGGGCCATGTACAGCGTGCTAATCGCACCAAGTCCGGAACTCGTGGCGACGCCGCCAACTCCGCCCTCCAATTCGGCGACGCTGTCCTCGAGCACCCGGATCGTGGGGTTTCCGATGCGTGTGTAGATGTATCCCTCCTCTTCTCCAGCGAAGAGGGCGGCACCGTGGGCGGCGTTTCGGAATGCGAAGGTGGAGCTCTGGTAGATGGGCACGTTTACCGCTCCAGTCGCATCGGGATGATACCCACCGTGGACCAACCTGCTGTGAATGCCCAACCTTGCGGTATTCATAGTCACTCCTTGTCGTTTTCTAGAGCGGCCGCTGGTGTTCGGAGTCAATCTCGTCCGGCAACTAGTCAGGGCTTGCTTTATTATGGGCATATGCTCATAATAAAGCAAGTTGATCCACTGGAGTCCCATGCCAAGACCGAGAGGATGTCGCAGAGTTGCCGGACCACCCGGATGTGTGCTGTTCAAGCCTGCCGGTGTACCCGCGTCGCAACTCGTCGAGATCGTGCTCGAGATTGACGAGCTAGAGGCAGTGCGCCTGGCCGATCTCGAGGGTCTCTATCAGGAAGACGCCGCACAACAGATGAACGTGTCGCGTCAGACCTTCGGTCGGATCGTGTCATCGGCCAGGAAGAAAGTGGCTCAGGCCCTGGTGCAGGGGATGTCCCTGCGGATTGAAGGAGGTGAGATCGAGATGGCGGAACAAAGAACCTTTTTGTGTTCCGAGTGCCGGCACGAATGGCAGCTTCCATTCGGCACTGGCAGGCCAACGGAGTGCCCCCAGTGCAGCAGCGCCGACATTCGCCGAGCCGAGACACAGCGTGTGAGCGGTGCTGGACCGGGCGTGGGGCAGGAGTCGAGACGTGCGAGCGAGGGGGGCCGTGGAGCGGGGGCCGGCAAAGGCCGCGGTCCGGGTGCAGGTCGAGGGACCGGGCGCGGCCGAGGCTCGGGAAGAGGACGCGGAGGCGGGAGCAACCGCGGGCGTAACCGATAGGTCAGACTGCAGAACGTTGGATGAGTAAAGGAGGCGATCATGCCAAGAGGAAATGGTACGGGCCCGGAGGGAAAGGGTCCAATGACGGGACGCGGCGCAGGTTTCTGTGAGGGGAATGACGTTCCCGGGTACAGGAGTGGGGAAGCCGGCCGCGGTCTAGGAAGAGGTTTTGGCTGGGGTGGTGGCCGCGGCGGCGGTCGACCGCGGCGTAACAGATTCCGCGGGCGCGGATTCGGTTGGATGGGTCTCGGCTGGGGCCGAGGAGCGGTTGATGCGGACGAGGATCCGCCCAGGGAGAAGCGATTCCTGCGGCGACAGTTGGATGAGATCAAGCGGAGGCTATCAGAGCTAGGTGAGGAGGGAGCAGAAAAATGAAGATTGCGGTTACCGCCAAGGGAGGTACAGCGGAGTCTCAGGTCGACCCTCGTTTCGGACGGGCTGCGAAGTTCGTTCTGGTTGACACAGAGACCCGAGAAGTCAGCGCAGTCGACAACGATCAGGGCGTGAACGCGTCCCAGGGGGCAGGAGTTCAGGCCGCGGATACGGTTTCCCGCATGGGCGCCGAGTTGGTGATTACCGGGCACTGCGGTCCGAAAGCTTTCCGGGCACTCGAGGCAGCCGGTATCCAGGTGGTCGTCGGCGCAGCAGGAACCGTGACGGAGGCGATCGACCGGTACACCGCCGGCGAGCTACAGCCAGCCAACGCAGCTGATACGGAAGGCCATTGGGCCTGAGCCTGAGCCATGAGACTCGCTATCGCGTCCGGCAAAGGCGGCACGGGAAAAACAACTGTCGCGGTCAACCTCGCCCAGGTGACTGCTGGTCCGACCCGGCTACTCGACTGCGACGTGGAGGAACCGAACTGCCATCTGTTTCTTCGACCTGACATTGTCGAGACGCAAACCGTCGGGATACCCATACCGCAGGTAGATGAGGCTAAGTGCACAGCCTGCGGTGAGTGCGGGCAATTCTGCGAATTCAACGCCATAGTCTCGTTCAAGACCGTGCCGCTGGTGTTTCCGGAACTGTGCCACGGATGCGGTGGCTGCATGAAGGTCTGCCCGGAGGGCGCGATCACGGAGGTCGATCGTACGATAGGAGTGATAGAGCAAGGCCATTGCCGCGGAGTCGAACTGATTCAGGGGAGGCTCAACGTGGGTGAGGCGCTTGCCCCGCCAATAATCAGAGCGGTGAAGGCACATGCCGCTACGAACGGGGTCACGATCGTTGACTCACCCGCGGGTACCTCCTGCACAATGATCGAATCAGTGCGCGAGTGCGACTACGTCGTCATGGTCACCGAGCC
>JAUVRV010000309.1 GCA_030597435.1 Gemmatimonadales bacterium
AAGGGTGGTTTCGAGTTCCCGACAACGCTCCTCAGTCGTTCGAGCCATTTCTCGTTTCCCGCACGAACTCGCTCATATCGTCATTGGTAACTTGGCTACGTGCGCGTACACGTTCCCGCCTACCCCACCGCTGATCGCGCTGGGCACGGAGCCTCAAATCCTACCTGATTATCGACGGTCCGGACCGCAACCTTGAACCCAAGTCAATGTGGATTCAGCATTTACGTTGTTGCCTCCGACTCGGGGGCAAGAAACCGCAACATGAAGTTTGTGGTTGGAGACCTAAACAGATTGTGAAGGGGCCATGAAACCGCACGAAGCCAAACGCCCGAGATCAACCTCGGGCGCCGGACACCGGTAAACTTTGGCTCAGATGATCGGCCAAATGTAGCCGACAGACACCAGGAAAGCCCGATTCTTCACACTCAATTCGTCACCACCGTTGATGTCGGTCAAACCGTAGTCGAACGCAACATCGAGTATGAATCCCCCCTGCCCTTTGCCGATCTTGAGTCCCGCTCCAGCCCTGAGGCCAAAGTCGAGGCTCTTGGCCTGTTGCGGATCGCACACTCCAGTACCGGATTGGCCTTCGAACGGGACAATGTCGCACGTCATGCGGAAGCCGATGTCCGGTCCGGCAAAGAGGCGTGCGGCAAAGAGCCGATCGGGTCCGGACGGCAAGGTGAACACAGCAAGGATCGGGAAATTGAGGTAAAGCAGATCCAGGCCGGTCGTTATGCCAGACGTCGTATCAGAAATCCCGAATCCCTTGCCCACGATCTGCCCCTCGACGGCAACAGCAAACGTTGGGCTAACTGCCATCGAGAGAATACCGGCCAAGTTGTATCCGGTGCGGTTATCCGTGTCGACGTTCGTCCCATTCTCTTTTGCGGTGACGTTGGAAACGGTCAGACCACCCTTGACACCAATTGACATCATCTGCTGCGCGAGACCGGGACTGGCAGCGACCAGCACGAGAAGCGTGAAGAAAACGGCTGTCTTCAAGACCTTCATTCGTAGTCCTCCAGAGGGGGAAGGCATTCGCTCCCCATTACGACACGGCGCACAAGGAGTTTCACTCACCGGGTCGAAAACGGCCCTCAAACGTGACTCAAAAGCCCTCCTCGGGCATCACGAACCACAGGATGATATAGGCAAGGATGCCGGGGAATGCCGCTGATATGAGTGACGCAGCAACATACACTACCCTCACCACGGTCGGATCCCAGTCGAGCCACTTGGCCAGACCGCCGCAGACTCCGGCAACTATTCGGTCACTCTTGGAACGTCTAAGCGGGCGTGACAACGCATTACCCACGGGGTCCTCCTTGTGACGGACATTCAATTGCTACGTGAGCGGGTACCCCAATTCGCGGTCGATATGTTCGATGACTGCCCCAGCCTTGTTTCAGACACGGAGTCCGACGCAACAGCTTCGGGCTCCAAATCCTGGTTCTGCTCACTGGGAGCAGCATCCTCGTACCGCCGATACGGAGACGGATACGGACGCCCTACCCACCCACCATACCCTCCATAGTAGGGATACGGGTAACCAACATAGGGTCCCACCCCTACTCCAACGTACACGTTGCCCGTGCCGTAACCCGCGCCGCAGCCGAGCGACGCAAGACCCAACACGACCAGGGACAGGGCTAGCGGGAAGCTCCACGACATTTTCATCTTGCGTCCCTCCCTGCTTCACTCCTGGGCGGCCATCTCTGAACGGTGAGAGCAGCACCGGAGGGATCGACTATGATGGCCACGTCACCATTGCGGATGTCGTCATCTGGCTCCAAGAACACGTGACCACCTAGTGACTCGACTTGTGCGGCAATTGCCGCAGGATCCTCCACTCGGACATAAGCTAACCAGTTGGGGGGAATGCCCTCCAACTTGATTTCAATGGCCCCAGCTCGCGGCTTGCCGTCCCGTTGAAATACATGGTATGTCGTTTCTTCGTAGAGTTCCCTCGTTTCGAACTCATACCCAACCAGCTCATGATAGAACTCGCCGGCAGCTTTGAGATCCGTGGTCCACAGTTCGGTCCACATCCACTCGTTGAGGGGTGGATCCCTGTCCGGTGGGTCCCCGCTAGTGGAACGAACCAGTGCAATCAACGCACCTTGCGGATCCCTGACGACTGCGAGTCTGCCACGCTCCGGTAGGTCCAGCGGTTTAGTATGGACGACACCGCCAACGTCTCTCACCTGCTCGACCGCACGATCCACATCGGGAACGGAGAGATAGCTCACCCACTGTGATCGATTGAGTTCATTCGCGCCCGGTTCAGTGTACACAATGCCACCAATGGCTCTGCCATTGTGATTGATCACGGTGTATGTCTCGTTCTCGGTGTCTTGGAACTGCCAACCGAACAGCTCACCGTAAAAACGCTTGACACCAGCGAGGTCCTGAGTCACCAGGTCGTGCCAAACGACCTTGCCAACCTGATAGTCATTCGTGGGAGTGGCTGAGACTGGTGGTAGCACGATCTTGGGCGCGGGAGCACAACCGCCGATTGTCACAGCCAGCACTGAGAAGGAGATCCAACGTAGCCCGCCGAGCTTGCTAGCGATCGGGCAGGCGAGCTTTGTGGCGGCCGAAGTCAAAGGAGTCATGTAGCGATCCGTTAGCTGGGAAGCAAGGCAAAATATGGTTGCAACAACACCTCAGGGCCATGCGAGGTTCCATCCAGCACGATCATCCGGAGTCGTATCAGACCAGCGAGATGACAACGCCTTGTCCCCGGCAGGGGTGCAATGGACTTCCAAGGCTGGTAACCTAACCTCGAACTGTCTACCTTAGCAAAGTGAAGATGCAGCAACGAACGGTTGTCGAACCTTTGCGCTGGCTAGAAGAATGGCCCTGATCGACTGCCCTCAGTGTGGTCACAAGGTATTGAGCGTTGCCTCCACATGTCCCGAATGCGGATTCTCTCTCAGTGAGCAGCGCAAGAGAGACTCACTTGCGAGCAGAGCGGCGATCTGCAGGCACTGTCACCGGGAGATCACAGCCACTTCCAAGCTGTGTCCCCACTGCGGCGAGACAAAACCAGTATCCAAGCCGCCGAAATGGCTGGTACCGGCCATCTTGGTGGTGGGTCTACTCATTGCCGTGTTCTTCATTCCCTGGGGCGGATCGGAAGACCCCATCCCGCAGCCCGCCGAGCCGGTAGCCGCCGCCGAGTCCGTGGCGACCACGCGGGACACGACGCCGACGCCACCACCCACCGCCGCGGCTGTATCTACCACCACACCGCAGGTACCCACGCCGGCTGCTCCTCAGACCCTGACAAAATGGACCGCTGACTGGGCCAACATGAGGGAGGATCGGGGCGTGGATTCCGATGTCGTCCGTGTCTTGCTGCCCGGCGAACAGATCGAGGTAGCCGATCTGGAGAGTAGGTGGTGGGCGGTCTACGTGGACGGACGCCGTGTCGGCTACGTCTCGGCCTCCCTGGTCGTTAACGAGATTCCCGCGGCGGAGCCGGACACCACTGGCCCGGTAACCCGGTAGCCCGGCGCCCCGGTTGCCCGTTATCCCGGTAGGCCGGTGAGGACTGGGGCCGGTTACCGGACTGCCGGATCATCGTAGCGTTTCCTCAATGCCGTGGACCTGAATACCAACGCCGAGGCCATGGTGAATGCGGCGACAACGGCGAGAATCACAGCTAGCCTAGTCCACGACTCCCCCGCAGCTTGACGCTGTCCCACAAGTGCGGCGGCCCGTCTTACCCATATTAGACCGCCGAGTACCAGCACGACCTGGACGGTCGGCGCCACCCATGGTTTGCGCACCAGCAGGATCAGCGGAAAGATGAGGCTCGCCGCCACCATTGGCGTATTGTCGGCCCGAGAGAAGTGAGCCGCGAGCAACAAGAAGCTGATCAGCACCGGCAGCAGCCGCACGAAGGTCATGGTGACACCTGTGTCGCAGTTGGAGTGACAGTGGTGGCCGGAATCTAAGCGGGTGTTTACCTTAGCGGGAACCGACCGGTGGGAGTGCGGCTTTGAGAGACTCTACAGACGATACCAAGCGTACGGCAATTGTCGCCGACCTCATGGCGGGCCATCAAGGCGAGCCTTCGGAGTTTGAGTTGCAGATGTGGATCCGCTGGGCTGATATGATGCTGTTCGCACTGGAGGAGTACCGTACACAGGGTCGTGACGAAGTCGTTGAGATCCTGGAGCGTTTAATCGGTCTCGCAGTCGAACGGGCTGATGAGTCGAATCTCGAGGCCGCCCGGATTCACCTGGCCCGGCACATCACGGCGGGACGTCCCAGCATGTCGCACGAGGATGCGAAGAAGCTACTGCGAACCGATCCATCGGGGAATCCGTATCTGACGGATGTGTAGCCGCCCGGTTGCCGCCTGCTTCAGCGCGCGGCAACCCTCTTGATCGC
>JAUVRV010000170.1 GCA_030597435.1 Gemmatimonadales bacterium
AATCGCCTGGTTCTGTTCCGAAAGAAGCGTGTTAGCCCCCTCTACGATCTCCTCCAAGGTGACGCGCGGGTAGCCATCCTCTTCGATATTCCCCACGAACAGCTCCGAGAGAAACAGCTGCCGAGGTGTGAGATCCAGCATCTGCCGTTGATCGTAGAGATGGTCCGCGAGATCCCGCATCTGCACTGGGGTCGGCTCGAGAAACTCACGCTCCTCGTACTCGGCTCGCCTACCGCCAGTCTCGAACCCGTCGAGCAGTATGTCTTCCCAATTGACCTCGCCACCGTCTTCGGCTGCGGCCTGCTCCTTCTCCTTTTCCTTCTCCTTGTCAGTTGCTGCCTGATCCTCATCCTCGTCGGGCTCCTGCATCTCGAGGAATGGATTGGTGAGGAGTTCTTCCTTTAGATGTTGCTGCAGTTCCAAGAGCGGCATGTACAGAAGATCCATCGCCTGGTACAGGCGCGGATTCATCCGCAGTTCTTGCTTCATTACTACAGACTGCTGTAGTGACACCCTCATGCCGCTTCTCCTAATCGCTCCCGCAACCTGGCCGTGAGTGTAGGCCCGAGATAAAGATCGGACACTTGGTCGTTGAACACCAGTTCGCGAACCGTTCCGGACACCTGGACCTTGCCTTCAAACATGATATATGCTCGGTCCACGATATCTAACGTCTGCTCGACATTGTGGTCTGTGATCAAGACCCCAATTCCACGGCGTCTCAGACTCGCCACGATAGTCTGGATATCACTGACTGCGATCGGGTCGACTCCCGCGAAGGGTTCGTCCAACAGCATGAACTTGGGTGAGGTCACTAGAGCCCTCGTGATCTCCAGTCTCCGGCGCTCTCCTCCCGATAGCTTGTAGGCGGGCACTCCTCGCAAGTATTTGATCGAAAGCTCGTCTAGCAGCTTCTCCAGGCGCTCCGTACGCTCGGTTTCGGACAGAGGTAGGGTCTCCAGGATAGCCTGTACGTTGTCTTCGACTGTCAGCTTTCGAAAAATCGACGGCTCTTGTGCTAAATATCCGATACCCTGACGGGCGCGCTTGTACATCGGCAGACCCGATATGTCGGCCCCGTCGATACTGATACTACCGGCATCAGGACGGATGAGACCCACTATCATATAGAACGTGGTTGTCTTTCCTGCACCGTTTGGTCCCAGCAAACCCACGATCTCACCCTGTCGCAACGTCAAATTCACTTCATCCACCACACGACGTCGTTTGTAAGCCTTGGTGAGCCCATGCCCCTGGAGTATGCTCCCAGACCGTTCCACCACTGCTGGGGCCGTGAACGCTTCGCTCTCACGCAGTGCATGCAGGGCAACCTCAATGAGTTCTTCCCTGACCGAGTCACCGCCTTCAACCAACCCCGCCCATACGTCAGGGAGGATTTGGAGTCCCTGCTCCAGCACCGCAAAGTCTGACAGTGTTCGTGATGGGGCGGCTCCGCCATGCTGGCTCGGAGCTACCGGCACCGCAACACCGGACGCCAGAAGTCTCGGCAGGACGGATGTCAGCAAATGATGCCGAACTTCGTCAACCGAAAGGACACCGCGCAACTGCGCCGCGTCACCCTTCTCCCGGCGGAGCAGCTCGAAGTGTTCCTGACGATAGGCCACCGCCAGCTCTCCGAACACCACCATGCCGGTATCGTCAGCGACCTTTACCATTGCTGCCAGGGCGAGCGCAAGAGAGGGATCTCGGTCGGCGAGGAGTTCGCGTAGGTGCTCATTCATGGTATTGGCTTCTTCTTGGGCTCGAGGTACACACCGTCCGCCGCTCCCATGACCTCTACCTTATCCACGGTATCGTCCTTGAATAGGGCCACGATTCGCAATCCGCGCGAGTAGTTCAACGCCGGAGCAGCCGTGCTGTCCTCCTCGTCAAAGATGCGATAGAACGCCTGTGCGTTTCCAGCCGCGATCAACTCGGACAGAGTTCTCTCACCGGTTGCGGTACTGTCGAACCGCACAAACAATGTGTCGCCTGCCATCCAATCATATTCGTTGCTAAGCGAGTCAGTCTTTGCGGTAGCCCGTGCCCTTCCGAAAGCTCTGACCTCGGTCAACAGCTGGTTGGGGATATCCACCGCCATGGAATCGCCGACGACAGTGTACGTCTCAGACATCGCCTCGGGTCGTGTCGAATCACCCCACATCTGTGCAGCCTGGAGGTTGCCGTCGGCCAGGCTCAGTTCGATAGTGTCTCCCACCATGCGCCACTCCGCACTGGTGGCATCGGCACGCCCCTGCGCCTGCACCCAGTTGAGTTGGTCATCAACCAGCCTGAACGCGATGCGGCGACCGCGCAGACTGTAACTCACGGAGTCTGCTCCACCGGCCTCGGCATGACCAATGAGAAGACCCTCGCCAACGTTCAAGTCCAACTCGGTGCTGTCCCCCTTGGCCGAGAAATCGCTGCGGTCAATGGTCACGGCCCCACCAGCATGGGCAATCTCGTTGCCAGTCAGCCTGACTCGTTCTGCCCGGATCAAGTAGGGCTCCACGTCGGGGTCCTTGATTGATCGGTATTCCACCAGCGGTCGACGGGTCGCGTAGAGCGACGATGTATCGCGCACCTTGGCCACAGCACGCCAGTACGTGAGTGTAGGGCCGGTGAGCACAGAACCGGTCTCCAGATTCACGAGCCTGACGTTGCCATCGGCCACCAATCGGTCGTCTCGCTCGAAGTAGGATGCTCGATCGGCGGTGAGTTCGACGGTCGAGTCCCTGAAGTGGACGTCACCCACAAAATCCGCCCGCCCTATTTCCATGTAGCGCGCCACGCTGTCGGACGCACCGCTCCAAACTTGGATTGGACCTCGCGTTCCGTCTGGCCTGCGACAACTCCACCGCACTCCACCGCCTGCGTAGAACCGGACCCGACCTGGTGCCGGCTCGGCTCTGACTCCCTTACCACCCGTGTAGTCCAGGTGTACGACACAGTCCGGCATGTCCTGAGCCCTGGCTCCCAATGTAGGCAGCATCATGAGTGCGGCCAGAAGGCAGTGGATTGCGTAAGCACTACGCATTATCGCCGCTCAACTTCTCCATATCCCGTTGGTCTCACCGTTTCCACATTGCGGAAGTCTGGGTCAGCAGTAAAGGCTTCACCGGCAAGCCTCTCACCAGTGCCCAAATACACGAAATCACATGGTCCGGTGATCTCGTCCCTTCCCTGATCGTAGTTGATGGCGCAGGTTGTGAGTTCCCGATTGTCCGGCGTCACAGCCCGCACACTATCGCGAGCCTCCATGTTCTGTGTGCGCCAGTTATACGTCCCATTCAAAGCGGTCAGAGTGGACCTGATCTCACCCCGAGCGGTTCGGAAGATGATCTTCAGGTTGAACAGCTCCCACGAATCGCGAGATGGATAGTGGTAGGCCGAGTCTGCCTCGAGCTGGGCGCGCTCCACCCCTTCAGAGGTTATGAACCGGACGAAACCGAACGCTGCCTGGTCGACGGAATCGGGCAACACAGAAGAAGTCGGCGGACGTTCCGAATCGGAGCAACCCCCGAAGACACCGGCAATTAGGACCAGAGCCGCAGTCTCATTGATCCGCATGTGACTCCTCCCCCATCGATTCGTCACGCTCTGAAAGGTACCAATGCACGGCTTCATCCCACTCCCCCCTCGCCTTGAGCAGCACCTCGGCGAACTCCCGGACAGCCCCAAAACCGCCAGCTTTGCTGGTCACGTAGGCCGCCACCTCACGTACCTCGGGCACGGCGTTCTGGACTGTGACCGGTAGGCCAACGCGTTTGAGTAGCGGTATATCGGGGAGGTCGTCACCCACGAATGCGGCCTCATCCCAGGCAGCTCCGGCCCGGTCGAGCATCTGCTGGAACGCGGGTAGCTTTTGTGCGGCCTGATCTTGGAAAACCTCGTCGATCCCCAACTCGCGCGCGCGTAGCTCAGTCGCTTCGGAAAACCTCCCACTCACGACGACGACCTTTATGCCGGCGGCCTGAAGCAGCTTGATCCCTATCGAATCCTGAATATTGAACCGCTTCAGCTCGATCGGGCCCTGCGGTCCCGCTCCGATGTACACGCCGGCGTCTGTCATCACACCATCGACATCGAGTCCGACAACTTTGATTCGCTCAGCTACTGACGGTTGGAGCACCCAGCCTCCGGTGTTGGAGATCGTGCATGCCAGACCCGGAACGCGCTCAGGAGCAATCCCTCGAGTTCGGCTAGCGGCCACATGCTGGCCCCGTCACTGGGAGCTTGGCTCGGTGACGGGTGTGTCTCTATGAAAAAACCATCGGCGCCCGCCGCCGCAGCGCCGCACAGCAAGCTTGGTACATACTCCGGCTCACCACCACTACTCATGTCTACCCCACTACCGGGCCGTTGTACCGAGTGGGTCACGTCGAACAGCACAGGACAGCCTGTCGCCGTTTTGAGGCGGGTGAAATTCCTCATGTCTACCACCAGGTCACCGAAACCAAAGAAGCTGCCCCGCTCGGTAACGACCACGTCGGATCCTCCCGCCCCTATGACCTTGTCGACAGCCCCGCTCATGGCTTCCGGCGCCATCCACTGCCCCTTCTTTATGTTGACCGGCTTCCCCGCGGCTCCCGCCGACTCGAGCAGATCTGTCTGTCGGCAGAGAAACGCCGGGATTTGTAGCGCATCCACACAGGGGGCCACATGCTCCACCTGCCAAGTCTCGTGCACATCGGTGAGGACGGGCAACCCGACCTCCTCGCGAACCAGCGACAGTGCCTCTATCCCAGCTTCCAGGCCGGGGCCTCGGTGCGCATGCCGGTTGGTTCGATTAGCCTTGTCGAAACTCGCCTTGAAGATTGCCCGAAAACCCAGTCGCTGGGCCAGCTCCGCAAGCTTCCGGGCCACTTGGAGGTTCAGGGCATCGTCCTCCAAAACACATGGACCGGCAACCACAACCGGGCTAGGACGCCAGAAACTCTCCATCTCACGCGTGAGTCTCCGCCAGCTTCGCCACCGAAGGCCTACGGCTCTTATGCTCGAGCGCCGCCTTGACGAATCCGGCGAACAGCGGGTGCGGGTTCATTGGGCGAGACTTGAGTTCGGGGTGAAACTGGCAGCCAAGGAACCACGGATGGTCAGGAAGCTCTATGATCTCAACCAGTGAACCGTCTGGGGACAGTCCGCTACAGCGCATGCCATACTCTTTGAGAGTGCTCCGGTAGGCGTTGTTGACCTCGTAGCGGTGCCGATGACGTTCGCTGATCTCATCGGTTCCGTAGATCTGAGCGGCGCGTGAGCCCGCAGTCATCTTGCAGGCATATGCGCCCAATCGCATGCTACCACCTAGATCCGTCACATCCCGCTGCGAGTCCAATAGGGCGATGACGGGATTGGCACACTCGGCCTCGAATTCGCTGGAGTTGGTCTGCTCCAGTTGGCACACATTGCGGGCGAATTCGATGATCGCCGTCTGCAGCCCGAGGCAGATCCCAAAGAACGGCAACCGGTGCTCCCTGGCCCACCTCACGGCCTCGACCATGCCATCCACGCCACGCTCCCCAAAGCCCCCAGGTACGAGCAGACCGTCGTAAGCAGCCAGCATATTCTCGGCTACCGTCTGGTCAACGAACTCATCGCTGGGCAGCCATTCCATGTCCACGCCCACATCATTCGAGATTCCGCCATGTATCAACGCCTCCCTGATCGACGTGTACGAATCTCCCATCGTCGTGTACTTGCCGACAACGGCGATCTTCACTCGGTCAGAGGGATTGAGTACGCGCTGCACCATGCTGCGCCACGGTCTGAGGTCCGGTTCTTTGACATCCAACCCCAGGTGGTCACAAACCGATTGGTCCAAACCCTGTGCGTGCAGCGTCAACGGTACTTCGTAGATGGTTGGGAGATCCCTACTCTCAATGACGCTGCCGAACTCAACATTGCAGAAGAGCGACAGCTTGCGTCGTATCTCCTCCGTAAGCGGGTGCTCCGTGCGACACACGAGGATGTCAGGCTGGATCCCGATCTGCATGAGCTCATGCACGGAGTGTTGGGTCGGTTTCGTCTTCAGTTCCTGCGAGGCGGTGAGATATGGCAGGAGCGTGAGATGGATGAACAGGACACTGCTCTTGCCAACCTCATGTCTGAACTGACGGCTTGCCTCCAGGAACGGCAGGGACTCGATGTCACCTACCGTCCCTCCGATCTCCGTTATGACGACATCGTGGTCCGGTGCCAAGCGCCGCGCGGCTGACTTTATTTCGTCAGTCACGTGCGGCACAACCTGTACTGTCGCACCGAGGTACTCGCCGCGCCGCTCTTTGGTGATGACAGACAGGTAAATTCGGCCGGCCGTCACATTGTTTATCTGACCCAAGGATCGTTCGATGAACCTCTCGTAATGTCCCAGGTCGAGGTCCGTTTCCGC
>JAUVRV010000246.1 GCA_030597435.1 Gemmatimonadales bacterium
CATCTCCTCGAGCAGTGATCTCAGGTTGACTGAGTCCGAACCGCTCTGCTGAATTTCGCTTTCTGCCATAGTCCTATTCCGCAGTCTCCTTCACGACTTCCTCTAGTGTGGTAATTCCCCGCTTGACCTTCACTATTCCATCCATCCGCAGCGTGAGCATCCCTTCTTCCACGGCCTGATCTTTGAGTTCCGCCGCCGATGCTCCGCGCAGCACCATGCGCCGCACTTCCGGTGACATCGCCATGACCTCGTAAAGGCCCTGTCTACCCTTGTAGCCGGTCTCACCGCAGGTGTCACATCCTTCCCCCTTATAAAAGGTGATCCCGGTAGCTTCCGACTCGCTGATCCCTAGAGCACTCAGCTCCTCTGCGTTGTACTTGTATTCGCTCTTACAATCCGTGCAGATCCGCCGCACCAGCCGCTGAGCTACGATCAAGTTGACCGCACTGGCCACGTTGAACGGCTCGATCCCCATATCGATCATACGGGTGACGGTAGAAGGCGCGTCGTTGGTGTGCAGCGTGGACAGAACCAGGTGACCCGTGAGGGAAGCTTTGATTGCAATGCTACCCGTTTCGATGTCTCGGATCTCTCCAACCATCACTATGTTCGGATCCTGACGCAAGAACGCCCGCAACGCTGCGGCAAACGTCATCCCGATCTCCGTGCGCACCAACACCTGGTTGATTCCGTAGAGATTGTACTCTACGGGATCCTCGGCGGTCATGATGTTTACTTCAATCGTATTGATCCGCTGCAGCGCCGAATATAGAGTGGTTGTCTTACCTGAGCCTGTGGGCCCCGTCACCAATACCATCCCATACGGGTTGAGAATCGCCCGCATCAGGTCCTCTTCGGCCTGTGGCTCGAAACCGAACTTGCTCAGATCGAGGGTCAGGTTGCTCTTGTCGAGGATCCGGAGCACGATCTTCTCGCCATAGATGACTGGCAACGTCGAGACACGGAAATCGATCACCCGCTTGCCCATCTTCAGCTTGATTCGGCCGTCCTGAGGAACGCGTCGCTCCGCAATATTCAGGTTGGACATGATCTTGACGCGTGAGGTCAGCGCGGCTCTCAACTTGAGAGGCGGCTTCATGACCTCCTGCAGCGTTCCATCGATGCGGTAGCGAACCCTTAGTTCGTGCTCGAACGGCTCGATATGGATGTCACTTGCCCCACGCTTCACCGCGTCGGTGAGTATTCCGTTGATCAGCTTCACGACGGGTGCGTCGTCGGCCACCTGCGTAGGAGCGTCTTCATCCTCCTGCTCCTCAATAACCTCTAGGTCTTCCTCCGCCTCGATGTCCTTGAGGATCGACTGCAGCTGGACATCCGTCTGCTCGTAGTACCGCTCGATCGCGGTCCGGAGGGTGTACTCGCCGGCAATGACCGGAAAGATGTCGTACCGCGTGATGAACTTGAGGTCGTCCAACACGGTCATGTTCGTGGGATCAGACATGGCTACGGTCAGCGTGCGACCCTCTCGCTTGAGGGGAAGCACGGTGTGCCTCGTCGCGACCTCACTTGGCACCAGCTTGACGATCCGTGGATCAACCTCGAAGCGTGCCAGGTCGACAGCGGGCATGCGATACTGGCGGGCCAACATCTTGGTGATCTCGGTTTCCTCGATGATCCCGAGCTTCACCAGCGTGTAGCCCAACCTCATCCCGGTGTTCCTCTGTTCCGTGAGCGCGCTCTGCAACTGCTCCCGCGTGATCAGTCCTTCACGAACCAGAAGGTCACCAAGCCGCTCTATGCCAGCCGCAGCCGTTGCCATAACAGACCAAGTTAGAAGAAGATAGGAGGTTCAGTTAACTCTTTTTGTCTCAAGGGCGTAAGGTATGGGTGCTCCAAATCGTGTCAAGTTGATTACGGCAGCACTAGCTGGCGAATACGTTCTATCGTGGCGCTGCCGATTCCCGCCACACGCTCCAGACTCTCTACGGTCGGGTACGGTCCGTGCCTCTGCCGGTCCTCGACTATCGCCCGCGCTTTCACCGGCCCTATGCCAGGAAGTTGAGCCAGCTGGTCTGCCGTTGCTGTGCTGAGCCTCACAAGTCCTTGCCGCCCAGTCGCTTCACGTGTCCGGCCGCTGAAGCTGGCGTGCGCCCGAATGCCTTCCAACAACGCCGGCCCCACACCAGATACCCGATCCAGGCTGGCCAGGGAACCGAACGGCCCATTGGCGGTGCGATCCGACACTATTCGGGCCGCCAACGCCGGCCCGATCCGAGGCAGCCGCGCCAGCTCCTCTGCTGGCGCCCGGTCCACGTCGATCTTCTCATTTGGTTCCAGAGGCCGCACCAAGCGACTGGCTCGAGCCACCAGGGAGTCCTGGGTGGGCCGGTCACCGGCGATTGCGTGGTACGATATATCGCCGGGCGCGCCACCACTCAACGCCAGAAGACGTACGATGAGACCGGCGCAAGCTATACCGAGCAGTATCGCTACCGCACGTCGATCGCCTTCGCTAGCCATGCTCTATGATGAATGGGATCGGCCCAGACTCAACATCGGTTTAGCGCCGGTGTGTACGGAATAACGCGGATGGATGGTCGTCTAACGCACCAATGCGACCGCCACGTCACCCACGATCTGCAGGCTCTCGGCACTGACCTTGTCCACCGTGTCGTCGGTCGTGTGCCAGTAGCCGTTGCGGGGGCCGTATTCGAAATCGATTACATCAATCGCACGGATACCGACTCGCTGTAGCGGCATGTGATCGTCGGTCATCGGAGGGCCCAGGTCGTCCCTGAAGATGCTACCGTAACCCAGATCTGCCGCGGCATCCCACACACGCTCTACCACTTCCGGGGCGCCACGTACTGAGTTCGGCTCTCTTGGGAACCTCAGATCGCTGTCGCCGACCATGTCCCACACCACGGCGAAAAGCGGCTTACGGGCCTCTGGATCGAGGCTCTCGGCATAGTAGGTGGACCCCAACAAGACATCGGTGTTGCGCCCGAAATCACCATAGTCTTCACCATCCACAAACAAGAGGTCCACACCGTACGTCGGCGGATTCCTGGCCAGTACGTCGGCTACGGCGAGCAGAAGCGCCACTCCGGAAGCCCCATCGTTGGCTCCCGGGACAGGCAGCTGTTGCTGACCCAGGTTGTCGCTTCTGTCGGCCTTTGGTCTGGTATCCCAATGTGCCAAGTAGAGGATGCGGTCGGTCATCTCAGGCCTGAAGCGACCGATGAAGTTCCTGAGATGAAGTGTGTCACCGTCCGCGGTCACATGATCCCAGGCCTGCACTTCCACCGAGTCGGCAGTCGCAAGGAGCCGCTCCAGGATCCAATCTCCGGTAGCTCGATGGCCTTCGGTGTTGGGTACGCGGGGGCCAAACCCGATTTGGGTCTTGACGTATTGGAGCGCGACAGCCCCATCAAACTCCTGCTCCACCTGTGCTCCAGCACCACATCCCCAGAGCGTCACCAGCATTGCGCAATAGCCCATTCTCATCTGATCTCGCCCGCGAAGAACCTGTAATCCACATATATGCTGAACACGATTTGCGAAGTCTTGGCAGAGGCCTGCCTCAGCTCATTCAAAACATAGCTGAATGTCGCTCCACCTCGCAGTGTCTCTGACAAACCCATGTCCAACCGCACGTCGAACAATTGTCGCCGGCTGTCGGATACGATGCGGCACTCCGTGTCACCGCTCGATACGAGGCACACAGCACGCTTGGATGACGTGAAGGAAACCGTGGTCCTCATCTCGTTCCGGGTCCGCATCAGACTCGCCGGTGGTCGAAAGCCGAACCCGAGGGAAGCGTTCCAGTCTACCTGGTCGGTATTCGTCGTATTGCCGGACGTCAAGCGTCGGTTCTTGGCAGAGGAGAATCTTCCCGATGTCGAAACACCGGCCGGCCAGATGATCGTGAGGCTCGGGGTTAGCGCCTGAGTGTAGTCCTCCGTCAGCTTCGGTCTCTGTACGTCGACTGGCGGGTCTATTCCCGGATCCGCAACCGGATCGAACAACGGTTGGTACGTCGTCCGTACGACAGTCCGGTATTGCACTTGTGCGTTGACACTCGAAACAACTCTCCTGATACCGGTGGTGGGTGTATAGACCCACGACGCGGTCAGAGACGGCCATTCGAGGCTCTCTTGTTCGTTTCGCTCCTGACCTTCGGCACGTCTGAGCCAGAGCGTATTTCGCCCGGTGCGGTAATTGATGCGCACTTGTGCACCCAGTGGCAGGCGAGTCCCGGCACTGATGGCAAGACCAGTGACCTCTCCGGTAGACGCAGCGAGCACTCCGTTTTGCACCCTGAATTCGCCGAGACTGCCCAAAGCTAACTCGTAGCGGAGATCGGGCTCAAAGGCGATGTCGTTGAAGTTGGAGCGCAGCTCACGGGTATACGAAACGTCGGCTGGAAGTAGACCTCGCATGGCTTCTGCGGCCGTGCTCGAGTCTCCGAAAAGACCAGTGAACAGCCTAGCCAAGTCGACAGTGGCTCCCAGCTCACGGACCCGCGAGTTGGCAGTGCTCTGTGGCGTTCGGAACAATCCGAGGGCTAAATCAGGTTCCGGCCCCGGAGCATTGGGATCGCGATTGAAGAGGGACGAACTCGTGAAGATGAAGCGAGGGCGGAGCCATGCACTGATGACCGGAGTAATATCGAGTCCTGTAGTGATTCTCCGGGTTCGCTCGAAGCCAATGTCCTTGCCCAAAAACTCACCACTCTGTTTCTGGAGGAAGCGACCCAGGGGAGTGTCATCGCCGTAGTCCTGCAGGTCTCGCGTGCTTTGGATTCCGGCTCTGAGCCCAAATGTCGAAAACGGACGCAGGTCCAGCTCGGCTGAGTTGCGCCACAAGTGCCTGATGCTAGGTAACTGCGGCAACAGGCTGTCACTCGATCGCTCGACGGCAACTCTGAAGACCGTACGATCCGTTCGATTGTTGGTGAGCGTGGAGGTGAGTCTCAGCCGGGCAGGGTTCCACCGCAATCTGGACGTCTGCAGTGACCGGCCGAATTCGCTATTGCGAATGAAACCCGGCAGAGTGTTGACGAAATTCGCTATGAAGGCTGGTACCGATCTTATGGTGCGCGCCCGCGGTGCACTCGCGTAAGCTCCATGCACCTGTTGGTTGGTAGTCTTGGCCTCACTGAGCGATGTCACGTCAGTACCGGTCGCACGACTGGCACGCACTACCAACGGATCCAAGACCGCTCGCTCCAGAAACGAGGTGCCTCGTCGTGTCCTTCTCACGGCGACGTCGAACCCGGTGACAGA
>JAUVRV010000339.1 GCA_030597435.1 Gemmatimonadales bacterium
GTGGTGGCGAGCGGCCAATCGGAGGACATGTGGTGGTACGCCGTCACGTTTGAGGCACCAGAACCCATAACTGCCATAGCCTTCCGCAACGACCTCCTGTTCGACATCTTCGGCGACCAGCGTAACATCACGCGGGTGTTGCACACGTCGACCGAAAAACAACGCACTTTCTATTCGGTAGCGTCCGATCCGGAAACACACAACTTCTCGGCGAACTGACCTAGACCCGTGAGCCCATCTCGCAATTGTCTCCTTCTTCTGTTCACGTGGCTTTCGATCGCGCCGAGCCTATCGAGTGCGCAGGAGCGATGGCAGGACCCGCAGGTCTTCAGCGTCAACCGGGAAGCTCCCCACACCACATACGTCCCGTTTGCCGATAGAACCACCGCATTACGTCAAAGGGCCGGTGAATCTCCATACTACCTGTCACTGAACGGGACCTGGCGCTTCAATTGGGTCCGGCAGCCCGCGGATCGTCCCGAGCGGTTCTACCAAGAGGGCTTCGACGACACCAGTTGGGATGAACTCGCAGTACCCTCCAACTGGGAAATCGAAGGTTATGGGGTACCGCACTATCTCGATTCCGGAATGCTGCCGGGCCCACCCGGTTACATCGACCCGGAATACAACCCGGTTGGCTCGTACCGCAGGAGTTTCACGTTGCCGGAGAGCTGGCTGGACATGCAGATATTCCTGCACTTCGCCAGTGTTGGTTCCGCTGCGACCGTCTGGGTAAACGGGCAAGAGGTCGGCTACGGCCAAGGCAGCAAAACAGCGACGGAATTCAACATCACATCCCACGTTCGGCCGGGCGAGAACATGCTGGCAGTGGCAGTGTTTCGTTGGAGTGACGGCAGTTACCTGGAAGACGTCGATTTCTGGCGGCTGAGTGGCATCGAGCGCGACGTTGTTCTGTTCGCCACCCCACAGACACACATACGCGACTTCACCGTTCGCGCGGGCCTCGACGCCGAGTATCGGGACGGCGTTCTCGAGGTGGGCGTCGACCTACGCAACCACCTCAATCGCCAGGCATCAACCACCGTACGAGTCGAGCTGCTAGACACGAGCGAGCAGACTGTGCTCACGCAGCACCAGCCCGTCACAGTTGAGGCTCAGTCGGAAGAACACGTACGGTTTCAGGGTGACATCGAACAACCTCTGAAATGGACGGCAGAAACACCCAACCTTTACACCTTGCTCGTGAGCTTGCAGGACGATCGCGGTGTCACACGCCAGGTATTGAGTCACCGCATCGGATTTCGGAACAGCGAGATGCGAGACGGGCTGTTGCTGGTGAACGGTGTCGCAGTTGTGCTGAAGGGAGTCAACCGACACGAACACGATCCGAACACAGGTCGCTACATGTCGGACAGTCTCATGTTGCATGACATCCGGTTGATGAAGCAACTCAACATCAACGCGGTCCGCACCAGTCACTATCCCAACGATCCGCGGTGGTACCAGCTGACCGACGAGTACGGTCTCTACGTCATCGACGAGGCCTTTGTCGAGTCGAACGGAACCAGTTTCCATCCCGATACGACTCTTGCGGGTAGACCCGAATGGAAGGCTGCGCACCTCGACCGGCTGCAACGCATGGTAGAGCGCGACAAGAATCACGCATCCGTGATCATATGGTCACTCGGCAACGAGGCGGGCGACGGGGACAACTTCATCGCGATGTACGCTTGGACCAAGCAAGCAGATCCGACCCGACCTGTCGTGTATGAAATGGCGGACCTGCGCCGCCACACAGATGTGTTTTTCCCCATGTATGCCCGAGCGCACACGCTTGCCAACTACGCCGCCGAGCATCGCGATCGACCATTGATCCTGTGCGAGTATGCGCATGCGATGGGGAATAGCGTGGGCAACCTGGTGGACTATTGGGATCTCATCTGGAATGAGGAGCAGTTGCAGGGCGGTTTCATCTGGGACTGGGTGGATCAGGGTTTGCCGATCGCCCGAGACGGTAAGACGTATTGGGGTTACGGCGGCGACTTCGGACCCGGCGAGCACGGCGGGAACTTCTCTATCAACGGGCTCGTGGCGCCAGACCGCGCTCTCAATCCACACGCCTGGGAGGTCAAGAAGGTCTACCAACCCATCGCGGCCCGCGCCCGCGACCTCGCCGCGGGTGAACTGGAGATCACCAACCGGCACGATTTTATCGACCTGAGCGGTTTCACACTGGATTGGGAACTCGTGGCAGACGACAGCGCCATCGGACACGGAAGGATCACGGGCCTGGACATCGCCCCACATGCGACCGTGCCCCTGTCGTTGGCGCTCCCCACGGTAACGCCACAGCCGGGAGTCGAGTACTTCCTCAACCTGAGATTCCTGACGAGCGCCGAGTCGGACCTCCTACCGGCCGATCATGTAGTTGCCTGGGAGCAGTTCAGGTATCCCGCCTACCGGGAGCGGGTCGCCGTCGACGTCACCAAGACGGCCAAGATCACACGGACCAGAAGCGGCGATCTGCTCAAGTTGAAGGGCGAGGCGCACGATTTTGCTCTGACCTTCGACCTGGAGCGTGGTGAGATCGCCGCGTACCGCTATCGTGGTGTCGATCTGATCGATACCGGCCCGCGGCCCAACTATTGGCGTCCACCCACTGACAACGACTACGGCAACGAGATGCCGGGGCGCCAGGGTGTCTGGCGTTTCGCAGTACGAGATCGGACCATGAAGCGGGTCGAGTACTGGCAGAACTCGGATCGCGACGTGGAGATCTACGTGACATCGATCCTTCCAATGGGGCAGTCGAAGCATGTCACCAAGTACCACGTGTTCGGCAACGGGGAGGTCGTCATCACCAACAGCTTCAACCCGGGTGATATCGACCTGCCCGATCTACCGAAGTTCGGAATGACGCTCACCCTGCCTGGCGAATTCGACAGGGTCGAATGGTACGGACGCGGCCCTCACGAGTCCTACCGCGACCGCAAGACCGGAGCCGCGGTGGACGTATACCACAGCAGAGTCGAGGAGCTGTACTACCCGTACATCCGGCCGCAGGAGAACGGCAACCGCACCGACGTACGATGGATTGCCCTCGCCGACGAGGATGGCATCGGGTTGCTGGCCGTGGCAGACTCGCTACTCGAGGTGAGCGCCCTGCACTTCGATGACGCAGACTGCGACGAAGGTGACCAGAAGACGTATCGCCATGCCTACGACGTACACTCGAGGAACCATGTCACGCTCGATCTCGACTACGGGCAGATGGGCCTGGGTGGGGACACTTCGTGGGGTGCGGTGATCTTGCCGCAGTACCGGATTCCGGCGCGGGCGTACTCTTATCGAGTTCGACTGCTGCCGTTTGGACCGGGTGACGCCTCGCCGATGGTACTCAGCAAGCAGCGGTTCTAGGAACTACTGCTTGGTGATTCCGGAGGGAAACCCTTCAGAATCTTGGCAACGGTCTGATTCAGGTACTCCTGGACATCGTCGGTGTAGGCCGCTTCTCTCAAAGCTCCCTCCGCCCAGCCTCTCCAGATGAGTTCACCGGTTGTGCCGTCGAAAACGTCGACCACCAGTGTGCCCGGTGAGCTACCACTCGAGAGCCCCTGTTGCGGCATCCAAGTGTAGCCAAATCCGACACTGTACGCCCCCGCCCCATAACCATATCCATAACCCCACGGGCGCGTGACGTAGGGGTAGCGGTACCACGACCAGGGGTACCCGATCCCGTGCGCCCAAGGGTGACCGAAGCCGACTCCAAAACTGACCGACACTGCGGGCCCACCGCTGACGCTCCTGAAATCCGGCGGGGCCGGTTCCATCACAAACGCGGTTACGATGAAATCGACCTCACCAACCGTGTCTTGGACGAACCCGTGTTCGCTCAGGGTATGGTCCACCGCTCTGATGATGCGACGTTCCAGAAACGGTCCTCCGACGCTGTTCTCACCCATGACGTCCGTTGAGTCGGCCCAATCGTACCGCCCCGTGTTGTCAAATGACGCCTGGGGATCGTAGTCGGTGTTGATGCGGACACCGCCGCAAGCCGCGAGTGAGAGCGAGACAA
>JAUVRV010000150.1 GCA_030597435.1 Gemmatimonadales bacterium
CCCAGCTAGCGGGCTAGACGAAGGCCCCGTTGCGCCGGGTAGGGAGACGGGAACACAGGTAAGAACGCGGGTAGAAACGCCGCTAGGGACTGGAGCAATGGAGAAAGGTCTTGTCGCGGATCGAGGATCATAGACGTCTCCATGGCGCCCCGCCGCCTGTTGAATTTTTTTCAGGAAAATGATATCATTTATCTGAAAATGTACGAGGCGTATAATCGATGCAAAGTATTGAAAATAAAGTGTTTAGCAGGATCAGCGGGCGCGGTAGGGGTTGGGCCTTTACAAAAGTAGATTTTGTTGCTGAATTCGGCGCTGGCAACATCCACACAGCGCTTTCCAGCCTCGCCGGTGCAGGGAAGATCCGCCGGGTCTGCCACGGCGTTTACGACTATCCCCGCCAGAGCGAGCTGCTGCGGAAAGTCCTGAGTCCGGACATCGATCAAGTGGCCCAAGCGCTGGCACGGAAGTTCAACTGGCGCATCCAACCCACCGGTGATACGGCACTGAACCTGTTGGGGCTTTCCACTCAGGTGCCTTCTCGGTGGGCATACCTCTCCGATGGCCCGAGCCGTGAATACGCGGTAGGCGACCAAACGCTAGCCTTCATCAAGTCCGGCTTGAAGGAGAGGAGCTTCAAATACCGGGAAAGCGCCCTCGTGGTACAGGCAATCAAGACTTTGGGCAAGGAGCATGTGGATGAAACGGTGATCGAGAAGGTCCGGCACCAGCTCGACCGGGAAACATGCACGCGCATTCTCAGGGACACCCGTGCGGTGACCGGATGGATCTACCAGATTATCAAGCAGGTGTGCAGGGAGTGTGACTGATGGACAAGGTGGCCCGACTCTCGGAGAAGGAGCGCAGTGCGCTGTTTTCGGAAGCCGCGGCGGAAAAGGGCACAACGCCGGCTGTCGTCGAAAAGGACTTCTGGGTCACCTGGGTGCTCGAACGGCTGTTCCAGGAGCCTGAACTTGCGCACCTCCTGATGCTCAAGGGTGGCACAAGCCTGTCCAAAGTCTACCAACTGATCGAGCGGTTCTCGGAAGACATTGACCTGATTCTAGACTGGCAGGTATTGACCGGCGAGGACCCGCTCGCCGAGCGCTCCAAGACAAAGCAGGATCTGTTGAATACGACGATCGAAGAACAAGGCCAGCAGTATGTCGCCGGAGAGTTGTTGACGCGGGTGTCTGCGGCACTCGGCGGGGTATGCAGTTGCGAGGTCGAGCGAGATGATCCCAACGTCATCAACGTGCGCTACCCGGCCGCATTTCCAGACACATACCTGCGCCCGGAGCTGCGACTCGAGATAGGACCGCTAGCATCCTGGGCGCCCCACGAAGAGAAGACTATCAACTGCTATGCGGCCGACGTATTCCCCGATCTGTTTGAGTCGCCGGAGTGCTCGGTGAGAGTGATCAAGGCGGAGCGTACTTTCTGGGAAAAGGCAACGATCCTGCACCACGAAGCCCATCGTCCGGAAGGCAGTCCCCAACCTCGGCGGTATTCCCGTCATTATTACGATCTGGCCAAGATGGCAGAGTCGCCAGTCAAAGACGCCGCCCTGGCGGACTTGCAACTGTTGACCAAGGTCGTGGAGTTCAAACAGCGCTTCTACCCGCGTGGCTGGGCACAATACGAGTTGGCCAAGCCGGGAACCATGCGCCTGGTGCCGGATGGAGATGTGCTGAGAACCGTTGAGACCGACTACGCTGGGATGGCGAACATGATCTTTGGTGACATCCCTGAATTCGCGGATATTATGGGAGTCTTGCAGGCACTTGAGGACGAGAT
This sequence comes from Gemmatimonadales bacterium, assembly GCA_030597435.1. Lineage (GTDB taxonomy): Bacteria > Gemmatimonadota > Gemmatimonadetes > Gemmatimonadales > GWC2-71-9. The sequence goes on from JAUVRV010000150.1 coordinate 1,795, forward strand.
CAATGCCTCATGAAATGACTCTGGATCAGAAGAGTCCAGGTTAGGTTGGCTCGCTTTCTGCGTTCTTGAGGCCACTCACCGAGTTTGGTGTCCGGACCCTTACTGGCCTTGCCCACCGTGCCTGCCATTGCGCGGGAGTAAGCTCGCCCGTACGCGTTTGCTGACTCCCGCTTCCCGAATCAACGCCATGCGAGGGTAATCGATTCCCTCTGAAACAGACGTACCGCGATTCTCAGCGTAACGATATCGACACCCGCAATCCCCAGCGCCAACACGACGGTCAACTCGACGTTTCGGTCGGTCCGGTAACCGGCTACCACGGCATGCCCCTCAGTGGGAGCGATGATGCCGGCGCTGGGTCGGATGCGTTGCATCAGTTGGTGTCGGTGTTCACGAACTTCATGGAGAGTGCGGCGCGGAGGGCGAAGGGGGGGAGGGGGTAGATACCTAGCAAAGCTCACCTACATGCAACTCCCCTCCTCCTTCATTCCGCTACCGAAGCTATATTCTCCATGATGTCAGACCTCCTTGATCGCGTCAGGACGGCGCTCCAAGGCCGCTACGAGATCGAGCGTGAACTCGGGGCCGGTGGGATGGCCACGGTCTATCTTGCGCGGGACACGAAACACCAGCGTCACGTTGCCGTGAAGGTCCTGCGGCCCGACCTCGCTGCCATCCTGGGAGGCGAGCGCTTCCTGCGTGAGATCGAGATCGCGGCACAGATCGAACACCCCCACATCCTCACACTGATCGACTCGGGTGACGCAGACGGGATCCTCTATTATGTGATGCCGTACCTGGAGGGCGAGTCCCTGCGCGATTGGTTGAGTCGCGAGGGGAAGCTGCCGGTTGCTGATGCCGTGAGAATGCTGCGCGACGTGGCCGACGGTCTCGCGGAGGCGCATCGGCACGGTCTCGTCCACCGCGACATCAAACCCGACAACGTGATGATCTCCGGGAACCATGCGGTCGTCATGGACTTCGGTGTCGCCAAGGCAGTCTCGACGGCTACGGGGCCGCAGAATCTCACCACAGCGGGGATCGCCCTCGGCACGCCGGCGTACATGGCTCCCGAGCAGGTGGCCGCAGCCCCTGATATCGACCACCGAACGGACATCTACGCCATCGGTGTCTTGGGGTACGAACTCCTCGCGGGGCGCCCGCCGTTCCTGGGGGCGTCGGCGCAGGAAGTCCTCGCTGCGCATATTGCAACCGACCCGGAACCCGTGACGACCCACCGTGCGGACACTCCTCCGGCGCTGGAAGCCCTCGTCATGAAATGCCTCGAGAAGCGCGCGGAGGACCGCTGGCAGCAGACCGACGAAGTCCTGCGCCAACTGGAGGCGATCGCCACCCCCAGTGGTGGCGTGCCATCGATGCGCATCTCGGCAGCGGAAGCCGCCAAGAAACCCGGGCGACGAGTCGGCATGCGCACCATCTTGATCGGTGCAGCCGTCGTTGCCGCCGCAGGGCTCCTGTTCACACAGCAGCGCCGCGCTGCCGCGACGCGCGCGCTAGTCGCCCAACTGCAATTGGCCGTCGATTCCAATCAACTCGGCCGCGTGCACAGCTTGCTCGCCGAATCGGGGCGTCGTCTGGACCAACGCGCGCTGACGTCGATCGCTCGAGTGGCGGGGGGCACGGCAATCATCGAGACCGAGCCACCCGGCGCGTCCGTGCAACTGGTGCGCGCGCTGGCGCCGGACTCCGTCACTGACCCGATCGACTTGGGACAGACGCCGATAGCAAGCCTCACCTTGGTCGCAGGCGAGTATCGCGTGACAGTCAGCGCGGAGGGCCATGTCCCTGCCGAGTACACGTTTCGGGTTCCTGTCGGCGACACGATCACTGTCCATCGAACGCTGGTGAGCGAGAGTTGGCATGCGGACAGCATGGTGTTCATCGATGCCGGCCCTGTCCCCGGACCGGTCGCGGAGCAATTTACCGGCGTGCAAGTGCCGGCGTTCCTCATCGACCGGCACGAGGTTTCCAACGAGCAGTTCATGCAGTTCGTGTCGGATGGAGGCTATCGTGATCCCAACCTCTGGCCCGATTCGATGCTCATGGGTGGTACGTGGACACCACGCGATCGGGCGATCGCGCAGCTGGTCGACCGTACCGGGCTGTCCGGACCGCGGACGTGGAGTGGCGGGACGTTCCCCGACGCCCGTGTAGATCACCCGGTCACGAGTATTACCTGGTACGAAGCAGCAGCCTACGCAAGTTGGGCCGGCAAGGCGCTGCCAACGGCGGAACAGTGGTGGCGGGCAGCGCTAGGGGACGAGGGCAGCCGGTTCCCCTGGGGCGACGATTTCACCAGTATCGACGATCGGTCGAACTTCAGCATGGTGGGCACCACCCCCGTCGGACGTTTCACCTTCGGCGCGAGTCCCTTCGGCGCGCACGACATGGCCGGAAATGTCCGCGAATGGTTGGCCGGGAGTTCCTCATCCACGCAGTTTGCCGTGCTGGGTGGCTCATGGCAGGACCCGACGTATATGTTTGACACGCCCAATATCGAGAAATTCGCACCATCGTTTCAGGGCGAGGCGGTTGGCTTCCGTTTGGTGATGCCTGCACCCTCTCGCTGAACATGAACCCGGGAGTGTCCATGTTTGCCTTCCGATCGATCCGATTCGGGATCCTGATCTCGTGCTGTGTCGTCCCCACCCTGACCGCCCAGGACCGACCGACCGATGCATGGCTCACCAATCCGGTTGACCAACGCACCTTCGACGCGTATCTCGAGTTCTTCAGCTATGGAGCCGAGCTGTCATTCGAGACGGAAGTCGTCTCGACTAGTACTGAGCAGGGCATTCGCGAAGAGCTGCTTCGGTTTCAGAGCACGCCCGGGATGGTGGTCACCGCTCGACTGTACCACCCGCCGGGCCTGGAGATGGGCGATGGTCCGGCGATCGTCTACCTCCACGGAGGAGAACCTCAGGGCAAGGACGCCGGCTCGGTCATCCGCCTAAATCGATTCTTGGCCCGTGCCGGTGTGGTGGTACTCGCCATCGACATGCTGTATTATGGCGAGCGGAACGATGGGTTCTTTACCACGTTTGGCGAGATGGAGAAACACGACCGGCTGTATAACAATGACGCGGAGTACCTCGAGTGGGTGCAACAGACTGTAAAAGACGTCGGCCGATCATATGATTTCCTGGTTGGCGAACGTGGAGCAGACCCGAGCCGCATTGGACTGGTGGGTCTGAGCCGCGGCGGAGTGGTCGCGACAATCGCCGGCGGAGCCGATGAGCGATTCGGTGCCGTCGCCCTTCTGCACACCGGACACTTCGACTTTTTCGAAGACGGCCACCCCGCGGCCGCGTGTCCCGCTAACTACATCGGCCGGATCGCACCGCGTCCACTCTTCATGCTCAACTCTGAGAACGACGCCGACTTTCTTCCCGAAACCGCCATCCGTCCGCTCCATCGGCTTGCTGGTCAGCCGAATACCGTTCACTGGATCACGGGCATTCATGGGTTCATCGGTCAGGACGATGTGAGCGTTCTCGCCGAGTGGCTTCGCACGAACCTGACTCCGTGACGGCCTCACCCGTGACTCCTCTCCACGATGGGCACCGGTTTTCTTAACAGCCGTCGTTCGCGTAGGCCCTGCGGTCCAGCCCATGACAGTTGGTCGGGTGTGAGAGTGATGAGTTCTTGCGAGAAAGTCAGACTCCTACCTTGTGAAAAAAGGTGCGAAATTGACGGTGGCGGTACCGCTTCCTACTTTGGCTCGTCGCTCTTAGAGCCGTTGTGGGCCCACGATGGCCCCGCCGCCAGACAGACGCCGTTGTAGGATGCCGCAGTAGACGCCGTATTGTGACACCGCAGCAAGACGCCCGCCCGACGACGAGACCAAGCCCACCGACAGTCCATTGACCCGTGGAGTCGCCCCCACGGAGGAGGATCACATGCGCCGCATTATCCCCATCATCCTTGCCCTCGTCCTTGTCGTCTCTGTACGCACATCCGCTCAGGACCCGCCGACGGCCCAGAAATGGACCAATGTCGAGTGGTACGAAGTCATCACCTGGTACTTCAGTGACGCGGAGGAAGCATTGACCCTGTGGACCGAACACTTCTTGCCTGTAGTCATGGAGGTCATACCGGAGGTGACCTGCCTTTGGTTCATGACTGGGGAAACTCACATAACATGCCACTTCCCCATGCCCGACGGCCCTGCGGGGATGGAGTGGAGGGATGGCCCATATGTGGTCAAGTTCAACGCAGCATTAGCTGCACGGGAGGGTGAGGCCACGACGGAGTTGTACGAGCGGTTCGGAAACGTCATTTCCAGAACGACCAACCACATCGCGTTGAAACACACGGGCGGGATGTAGCTGCTCGCTATCGAAGCACTGAACCGCAGCGCCCGGCTTTGTGTCGGGCGTTGCCGTAGCCCAACCGTGGGCAGCATCGAGTGAGTCCCGCACGCTCCGGACATCATGGTCAACCAACGCGGCAACAGATCTTCCTGAGGGCGCTCGCGACCCTTCCGACGTCGAGATCATTTTCGCTTGTTTCCTCTCAAGCGAGACGTTTTGGAGCGTGATCTCCGTGCGGGCAGCCGAGCGGATCAGTCCCAATCGTTCTCGTCAGTGCGCTTCCTTTCCACGTTGCAGTACTTCACCCCCCCAACCCCAGTCTCCACCCCCTTGGGTGGCGCACTCCAATTAGACGTCCGATCTCGAATCGTTGATGGCCAAGTTTCGGCTTCCGTCAGGATTCCCTGACAGAACCTCATCCCTCCCTTGACCGCTGTCGACTGGCGGGCGACCAGACCGACACCAATACTTAAGGAGAGCCCTCGAGGGGATTTCATGGCGGTCAGCCAATGGTTGCGACCTCCACGGCACTTGGTGGTCTTGTTCCTGGG
>JAUVRV010000419.1 GCA_030597435.1 Gemmatimonadales bacterium
CGTACCAACTTGTAGGCCTCGACCATGTTAGCGGCTACGTACTCTACAGTGTACCCATCTGACCGGCGCATTCCTGGAACAGCCTGCAAGATGTCGGGGCGGGTTGTTGTCGCGAAACGCATGCGAACGGTGACTGGATCCTGTGTCACTAGGGGACTTACCTCCGACAGGTGATCGAGGGCATCGAGTGTTGTTGTACGAATCTGAGATTGCACAATGTCGGGGTGGTAGAGTCGCGCAACTAATGCCCCAATAGCTACTTTGGTTGCAACCGTCCTGGTATCGAGTAGCTGGTTGATTTGCACGGTGAAGGTGGAATCGCCTGTGGCGAGGATGATAGGAACGCCGTGAGCACCAGCGTAGTAGGCGTTTAGTCCGCCCTCACCTACCTCGACACCATTGATCCACAAGCCCTTGACCGAGCCAGACCCGGTGTGTGCGATGAACGCGTTTTCTGTGCCGGCACGGGCGTGGTAACCGACGAAGATCACGGCATCGAAGGTCTCGTCCAGTCCCTCGACCATTCCCAAGGGCTTTGTATTGCCCTGGATGTACTGTACGCTCTTATCGAGATGAGTGTGCAACAGATTCTGCATGTCTCCGTGGGAGTCGTTGACGAGGATTTCTGCCGGTCCGCGCTCCAGGATTGCCGCGACCACGGTGTTCACGTCGCCGGTCATCAACTCGCGGCCGAGACCGTAGTCCTTGCCGGAGCCTGAAGTCATTTTCGCTGTGCCAATCCCGCTGATACCCTCCATGTCCACCGAGATGTAGATCCTCAAGGGACGATCCTGGCCAAGAGCTTGCCCGGCGGTGATCCCACTCCAAGCCATGACCCCCAGCGTCATTGCTGTGATCCGGCTTCCGACCTTGTGCGTCATGTCTATCTCCCTTTTTACCCCGGTGTCCAAAGAGCCGCTTGCGACTGGAGTAGCGCGGCTCTATTGCTCGAGCGGTACGACGCCAAGATAGCTGTCAGGAGGGAGCGACACTAGGATGATTCCCTGAACAGTTCGATATGTTGACGGGGCAGCGGGATCGAGACGTGGACCATTGTCGAGACGGGGAACATCGACGTATCGTTAAGAAGGGCGGTTCAAGGACCGAGCCAGCCAAGGATGGGGACCGTGACCGAATCGACAGTTCCAACGAAATATTGGCACAAACTCGGCGATGGCAGGATCCAGTGTGATCTATGCCCGCGTTTCTGCCGGCTGCGAGATGGGCAGCGGGGTCTGTGTTTTGTCCGGCAATGTCAGGACGAGCACATCGTGCTCACCACCTATGGACGGTCGAGTGGCTTCTGTGTCGATCCTATTGAGAAGAAGCCGCTGAACCACTTCCTGCCGGGAACGCCCGTTCTGTCATTCGGTACAGCCGGGTGCAACTTGGCGTGCAAGTTCTGCCAGAACTGGGACATCAGCAAATCACGCGAGTTCGACACTCTCGCCGACTCGGCCTCACCCGACGCTCTGGCCCAGACCGCACAACGATTGGACTGTCGTAGCGTTGCGTTCACATACAACGACCCAGTGATCTTTCATGAGTACGCTGTAGATGTCGCAATCGCATGCCGTGATCTGGGTATCAAGACAGTCGCCGTTACCGCGGGATATGTATGCGAGGAGCCGCGGCGCGAGTTCTATCAACACATGGACGCTGCCAACGTCGACCTCAAGGCCTTTACAGATGAGTTCTATTGGGAACTTGCCAGCGGGAAGTTGCAGCCGGTACTAGACACTCTGGTTTACCTCAAGCACGAAACGGATGTCTGGTTCGAGATCACCACGCTCTTGATTCCCGGTAAGAACGACTCGGATAGAGAACTGGAGGAGATGACTCAGTGGGTGGTGCAGCACCTGGGACCGGATGTGCCGCTCCACTTCACGGCATTCCATCCAGATTGGAGGATGCTAGATATTCCGCCAACGCCGTCGGCCACGTTGACCAGAGCCCGAGATATCGCCATGAACAACGGTGTGCGATACGCCTATACTGGGAACGTACACGATGCGGATGGGGGTAGCACCCGGTGCCACCAATGTGGTGAGACAGTGATTGGCAGGGACTGGTACGTGCTTCACTCTTGGAGCCTCACGGACGATGGTTGCTGCGAAAACTGCGGTGCTACGTGCGCCGGTGTCTTCGATGGGCCGCCAGGCACCTGGGGGGCGCGGAGGATGCCCGTCAGGATTGGCTAGGTGTCTACCCTGCGCCAACCTTATGTTTCTGGAATGCGAGTATTCCCGTTGCCTTGAGCATCCGGTCTGCAACTCTAGGGAACAGCTGGGCGATGGCTAATAGTGGCCGGAGCGGTCTAGAATTCACGATGACCTCGGGGTGGTTTCGTTTGATCGCGCGCATCGTGGCGGCAGAGACCTGCTCCGGTGTGCATGAGCCGATCAGGAAGGGTGGTTCCATACCGAAGCGGGCGAACATGCCGACCCCCGTGACGTAGCCCGGACATATTGTCGAAACGAACGCTCCTGTCTCGGCGAGTTCCAACCTCAGGGCGTTACTCCATTCAATCAAGGCTGCCTTGGTGCCGCTGTAGATGGCATCGTAGGGC